>JAGLUH010000193.1 GCA_023134875.1 Candidatus Zixiibacteriota bacterium | reverse complement strand
TCAGATACAGCCACAACTTGTGGTGAATGTCGGGAGGGGAGTTCTCGATGGCGCGTTGTGCCCGTTCGGTAAGCAGCCCGTCCTTCTGAGCCAAAAGAGGGGCTGACAGAAAGATAGCCGAAAGAACCACCCTCAGACAGAACTTAATGCCAAACTGCAACACCGTCGCTCACCGCAGATCATCAAATGGAGGAAACAACGTTTTCGGCGAGTGGTACCTGAAACGCACCGGCAGGGTGAACGAGTAGTTGTTGCCGCGGTCGATATCCGGCAGATAATGGTTAGGATCCAGAGCTACTGCTTTTGGCCGCCGGGGAATAGTCTTTCTAAAGACAGAGGACCCACCGGGGCTGGGAAGTCGGTTGTATTGAAGCGTGTCGTAGATGGTGTCCGTTGCGCTGATCACATAGCCGATTTCAACCGGCATAACAGTGGAGCCGAAATTCTTAACTTCGAAAGAGATCACATACTCCCCCTCGGTACGCTCAGTCTTCATCTTTGAAACGCCGAAATCAAAAACATTGCCTGTCCGCATCCATTCGTCGAAACTTATGCGCGCCCTCTGATCGGTGAGCTCCTCGACTATGTCCGGGAAGTCTGTGGCGTAAGGAAACTCGTATCTGAAGCGTCTGACGTCTTCTTGTAACGCTTCCCGTAGGGTGCTGTCGCCGACTAAGAATCTCAGGGCATGTATTTGCGAAGGAAGCTCATGGAAGACTCTTGCCACAAATTGTCGTGACAACTCATTTTCGTTAGAACGTCGGAACATGAACTTTCTGTGTTCTCTTATCATCTCGTAGCCTTCTGCGCCAAAGCTGTCGTACAGTGCCCTGATAGCGACGTAATAGGCCAACCCTTCGTCAAACCACTGCCCGGCGCCGCTGCTGTCGGGCAACACCGGCGAGAGCCAGCAATTTGCAAGCTCAACGGCGAGAGTGGCGTAAAGCAGGCTGGAATCTGTGATGTTGGCAGGAAGGACAAGAATCTGTTGGGAACGGTGGTTTTCATCCGGGCCTTCGCCTGCTACAACCGTCAGATTGTTGTGAGGAAATTTCCCTAACCATTTTTCATACTGTTTGATAAGACCGAGAGTCGAGCGCGCTGCAAACCCAGCCCAGACTTTTTGTACCTCTTTGCCATAGCAGACTTCAATTGTCAGACTGTCCCGATAGGTTCGATCTCTGATAAACTGCGGGCCAACAACGAATGAAAAATCGGTTGCGTTTCGCGCCCGCACGAAATACCACTTATGGCCGGACGGGAACTCCGGATGATATCTGACACCGCCAAAGGCAAAGCTGTGCTTGTTGACTAGGTCGACATAAACGGTGTCGTCAACCCCTTTCGGCAAGAAGCCGTAGTGTTCTTTTTCATTCAGAAGCTTGCCGGGGTGAGCGATCGAGTAGGCCGAATCGATCTGAAGAGCGACGTTGTAGCGTGCATATTCGCCGGTGCTTCGGTCATAGCCGGTATACTCATCGGTGTACCATCGGCCGTCTTTGTAAGGGCAGACACATGGATACCAGCGATAAAAGGTCACATTGTGACTTTCATCGTGACCTTCATCTAATGAGGATGCATGTAGCGATGCCACCCTGGATTCAAACGCGATCAAAAAGAAACCGGTTGCCTCAGGAGCGAGCTTACTCGGCAGCGAAATCTTCATAATGGCGTTATCAACGCTGATTTCATCCTCCGTCAGTGGGGCGCCATAATAGAGCATTGAATCTATCCGACAGTAGCCGTTGGGCGAGTGCGTATTTAAGTCCAGACGGAAATATATCTCCGAGAGGGTGTCGTCGGAGAAGTTGCGATACTCCAGTTCCATCTGTCCCCTCACCAGCAACGATTCCGGCAC
>JAGLUH010000192.1 GCA_023134875.1 Candidatus Zixiibacteriota bacterium | reverse complement strand
CGAGCAGGGCGTCGCGAGGCTCGACTTCTCGTACGACGAGTTGTACAAGATGGCCGAGGAGAAGATCAAGGCTGCCAGGGGCGCCTTCGATTCGCTCCAGGACAACGGGTTCATCAAGCTGCCCGAGTAGTGAAACGGGCATCTGGAAAAGCCTTGAATGACACAGGCGAATTAATGAAATGGAGGCTGCCCGGCTGAAAGGCCTGGCGGACTCTATCACTAGAAGGAGGAGAGAATGTACAAGATCGCGTGGCTGCCCGGTGACGGTGTTGGAAACGAGGTCATGGAAGCGGCCAAGATCGTACTTGATGCGCTGAAGCTCGACGCTGAGTACATCCCGGGCGACATCGGCTGGGAGTTCTGGAAGAGCGAGGGGAATCCCCTTCCCGACAGGACTATCGAGCTCTGTCAGAACACAGACTGCGCCCTCTTCGGCGCGATCACCTCGAAACCGAAAGAGGAAGCGGAAGCGGAACTGGCTCCTGAACTCAAAGGCAAAGGCCTGATCTATTCGTCGCCTATTGTCCGGCTGCGGCAGGAGTTTAACCTGCGTACCAACAAGCGTCCCTGCAAGGCCTATCCCGGTAATCCGCTCAACTATCGGGAAGCTATCGATATTACCGTCTTCCGGGAGAATACCGAAGACCTCTACTCCGGCGTGGAGTTCTACCCGTTGCCGAAGCAGTTGTCGAGCCTGATGGCCTCTCTCCACAAGAAGATGAAGCGTTTCGCCGACCAAGATGAGTCGGAAGTGGCGCTGTCCTGCCGCCTCGTTACCAAAACAGCCTCGCGCAACATCATTCGTGATGCCTTCGAATTTGCCAAAGCTACCGGCAAGAAATCAGTGACGGTCGTTGAGAAACCTAACGTGCTGCGGGAAACATCCGGGTTGTTCGTCCGTATTGGCCGCGAGGTCGCAAAGGATTATCCCGATATTGAACTGTGGGAAACCAACATCGACGCCATGTGCATGTGGCTTATCAAGAACCCGCTCGATTACTCGATTATGGTTACTACGAACATGTTCGGCGACATTATCTCTGATCTCTGCGCCCAACTGGTCGGCGGGCTTGGCTTCGCTTGTTCCGGCAACATCGGTGACGATTACGCTGTCTTTGAACCTACTCATGGGTCAGCGCCGAAATATGCGGGCATGCACAAAGTCAATCCGATGGCGATGCTGCTGGCGACCAAGATGATGTTTGAGTATCTGGGTGAAAAGGAGAACGCCGAACGGCTGGAAGCTGCCGTCGCCGCTGTAATCAAGGAAGGTAAAGTCCGCACCTATGACATGGGCGGCAATTCATCCACTCTCGATGTCGCCAGGGCGGTTGCTGAGAAGTTATGAGAACGTTACGAGATCAATAACAGCTTGCAATCAGGGAGTCGTTTTGGGCTCCCTTTTGTATTCCTGTAGCAGCGAACCGAATTCAGCTCCCAGGAGAACCACAAAGGAGGAGTAGTAGACCCACAGGAACACGATTGCCAACGATGCAAAAGAGCCATAGATCGTCTGCAAATGGGAAAAGTTCTTGATATAGTAATCAAAGAGCAGCTTAGCGGTCTCCCAAAGCACACCCGCCAGCAAAGCGCCCCAGAAAGCATTACGGAGATGATCCCACCGTTTCGGCAGCAGATAGTATGCTGAGAGAAAAAGCATCGTAGACAGGAAAACCGGCAGAAGCGATGTCAGCAGCCTGGTGACACCGGGAAGCTCAGTCAGTGATAAACCGAGAATCGGTATGGCGCTCTGCTTGGCGACGGAGATCAGTCCGGTGACGGCAATCGACGCCAGCAGAAAGACCGCCATCAACGGAATCGATATCAGTGAAACCATTCGCGACTCCCAGAAGGCGCGTTGCGCCGGCGCTCTCCAGATACGACCCATCGCCTGTTCCAGGATCGTAAAGATCCTCATACTCCCCCAGAGCAAACCGATCAGGCCGACAATTCCATAAACTGCCTTCTGTGCCACTGTCGAACTCACGAGGTTGAGAGCGGCAGTGGTCGAGACCGGCAGTGCCTGAACCAGAAACTCCTGAATCCTGGCAAAGGCGGCTTCCGAGGAAGCGACAAAAAAACTGGAAATCGAGACCGCCAGAATAATGAAGGGCAAGAAGGAGAGGATCGCATAAAAGGAAATCGAGGCCGCCAGGGTCGGGCAATCATCCTGGCGAACGGTTCGGTGATAAAGCGTCGTCAGAAAACGCCAGAACCCGCGAATCAATTTTTGTCTCCGGAAAGGAGAATATCAATAGGTTTGAGCGCGTCGATATTGTTGCAAACAACCTTCAGGGCGGCGGTGATCGGTACCGCCAGTACAATGCCGATCGCACCCCAGAGCCAACCCCAGAAGATGGTGGCTAAAAGCTGCGCCAACAGACTGATATTCAACTGGTCGCCTACCAACTTCGGCGTCACCAGATTTGATTCGACGAATTGCACCGCCATGAAGAAAATGAACACCCAGAGCATCGGCAGGAATGATCCCGCTCCCACCGCCGCCACGATCATCGGCGGGATAGCGCCGATAAAAGCGCCGATATAAGGTATCAGGTTCAACAATGCCGCCAGTGGCCCCCAAATGTAGGCGTAATCGACACCAAGAATGAGCAGCCCAACCGTAAAGATTATTGCCAGGCCGATAGTAGTAACAGCACGCACCCAAATATAGCCGGCGATCTGTTGGGAAATCTCAGTGACGATCTGGTTGGTTGCACCCTCTTTATCGCTGCCGAAGGCCCGCCGCAAACGGCGAGTCAGCCCCTGCTGTTCCACCAGCATAAACAGGGTAAGTAGCAGAATCAAGGTCGCCTGGCCGAGAAAACTGAAGAGGCCACCGGTTAACCGAAAGAGGTATTGGGGAACCACGGTAAGCTGCTTGACATCAATCTGGTTAAAGATAGACTCCGCCTGTGCGGGTACCAGCCACTCTGATACCTCCGGATACTGCGTCATCCAGTGAGAGCGCAACTCTTGAAACCGTTCCCAGTAGCCGGGCAGCTTAACGGCAAAATCCTTAGCTTCGCCATAGATCAACATGCCGACGAAGAACAAAAGCAGAATCGCCAGCAGCATGACAATGATGACCGCGACCAGATGTGGCACCTTGATTCGCTTGAGAAAAGCAACCAGAGGCCACAACACGTAGGCAAGAGTGACAGCAGTCACCAGCGGCACCAGTATCGGTGAGGCGAAATAGCAGAGCGCCGTCAGAGCCACCACCGCCAGCAGGGGCACGGCGATCATGTTGATGGTAATTGCTTTGCTGTCACCAAGCATCAGTCCTCTCCAATCAGTTTGAGGAAATCATCCTCCAAGAGAATGGTGATGTCCAACTTAACCGCTTTCTCATATTTCGAGCCGGGATCAGAACCCGCTATCACATAATCGGTTTTCTTTGTCACCAATGATGATACCTTTGCTCCCAGTTTTTGCAAAATCTTTTTTGCCTGATTGCGGCTATATCTCTCCAGGCCGCCGGTGAGGACAAATGTTTTCCCCTTCAGGGGCAAGGGGCCGACGCTGATTTGATGTTCCGGCAGTTTCGACCAGACGGATTTCAGCTTTTTGATAACCTGTTGATTCTCTTCGTTGGCGAAAAAGTCCCTGATACTCTGCGCCACCACCGGCCCGATACCGACGATGGCACTTAGCTCCGTTTCGCTTGCCGCAGCTATCTTCTCCAGAGAACCAACCTCATCCGCCAGGAGCGAAGCCACATGTTCACCGACATTGGGGATACCGCACGCCACTAGTAAATGAGGCAGGTCAGTATCCTTGCTCCGCTCCAGGGCGATTATCAGGTTATCCGCCGACTGCTCGGCCATCCGATCCAGGGAGGCAATGTCGTCGCGTTTCAGGTAATAGAGATCAGCAAAATCGGCAATCAATTTCTGCTCCAGCAATTGCTCGATCAGTTTCGGTCCCAGGCCGTCGATGTCGACGCCGCTCTTGCCGGCAAAATGGCTGATCCGCTCCGCCACCTGAGCCGGACAAGCCAGGTTCAGGCAGCGGTGATAGGCTTCCGTTTCAAGTTTACTCACCGGACTGCCGCACACCGGACAGCGGGCTGGCATGGCGAACTGCTTTTCCGCGCTGCTGCGTTTCTCTTTGAACGATTTGACTACTTGAGGAATGACATCACCGGCACGTTGCACGATTACCCGGTCACCGATACGAATATCTTTTCTGATGATTTCGTCGTAGTTGTGCAGAGAAGCGCGCTTGACCTCCACACCACCCACCCGAACTGGTTTAAGGTGCGCCACCGGCGTAAGAATCCCCGTACGTCCCACCTGCACGACAATATCCTCGACAATTGTCTCTTCCTGCTGCGGCGGGAACTTCATAGCGATAGCCCAGCGGGGCGAGCGCGACAATTCACCCAGTTTCTGCTGCTGTCGCAGCGAGTTTACCTTAACTACCAGGCCGTCAATATCATAATCGAGCGCGGCTCGTCTGTCATTGAAGTAATCATATCGCTGCCGTACTTCCTTGCGGTCGGCGACCAGCTTCGCCTGTGGCGTAATCAGAAAGCCGATATCACGCAGGAACTGCAACACTTCCCATTGCGTCTTCAGAGTCGCCCCTTCAACATTGCCGATACCATAGGCATAGAAGATCAAGGGACGCGATGCCGTCACCTGCGAATCGAGCTGCCGGACGGAGCCGGCGGCAGTATTGCGCGGATTGGCATAAGGTTCTTCCCCGGCCTCTTCACGCTGCCGGTTGAGCCGGGCAAAATCGCTCTTTTTGATAATAATCTCTCCCCTGACTTCGAGCATGACGGCATTACATTTTTGCAATCGCAGCGGTATGGTTCTCACAGTCTTCAGATTGGGAGTGATATTCTCGCCGGTAGTACCGTCGCCCCGCGTCGAGCCGAGAATGAAAAGCGAATCACGATAGACCAGTTCCACCGCCAGACCGTCAAGTTTTTCTTCCGTGACATATTCAATCGGTTCCGGATCACCGGCGAGAAGTTCACCAATGCGCCGGTCGAAATCAGCCAGTTCTTCCGGCTTGGTAGCCTTGTTGAGAGAGAGCATCGGCAGCGAGTGTCTTACCGATTCAAATTTGTCTGAAGGGGGCGCACCGACTCTCTGGGTGGGGGAATCAGGTTGCCTGAGGTCGGTAAACTGCTTTTCAAGAGCGCACAGTTCATCGAAGAGACGATCATACTCGGCATCGGTGATTTTCGGATCATCCAGGATATAATAGCGATAATTGTGATAATTGAGCTGGTCGGTCAACTCAGCGATACGTGCTTTCACCTGATCTCTGTTCACAACTGAGAATCTATGCCAGGCAAACAGACCTGTCAATTGACAATTGGCGCGCGGAAATGCCCTTTTCTTCCAGGCAAGCATCAAG
>JAGLUH010000191.1 GCA_023134875.1 Candidatus Zixiibacteriota bacterium | reverse complement strand
AAATGAAAGAGAAGAAGGCGCGCGTTGAGGATGCGCTCCATGCCACTCGCGCCGCCGTTGAAGAGGGTATCATTCCCGGTGGCGGCGTGGCGCTGATTCGCGCTATCAGCGTGCTGGATGATGTTAAGGTCGAGGAAGATGAGATGATCGGCGTCAATATCGTGCGCAAGGCGCTTGAAGCCCCGATTCGCCTCATCGCCGAAAACGCCGGCGCCGAAGGTTCTGTTGTCGCCAACCGGGTCAAGGGTGAGAGTGGTGCCATCGGTTTTAACGCCAAGAATGAAAAGTATGAAGACCTGATCGAGGCGGGCGTGATCGATCCGACCAAGGTCGCGCGCACCGCATTGGAGAATGCCGCGTCGATCTCGGCGCTGCTGCTGACCACTGAGGCGATCATCACCGATCTGCCGGAGAAGGAAGGCGCCGCAGCCGGTGTTCCGGGCGGTATGCCTCCCGGCGGCATGGGCGGCATGTACTAAACCGAGCTTCTGAAGAGTAGTCAAGCGGACCGGCCGCGGCCTGCACAATCCAAGGCCGCCTGTCCCCCAAGGTCCCTGATCTGATGTTGGTTTGGTAGTGGAGAGCGAAATGATGCTTACTAACCTGGAGCGCGCCATCGTCGATAAAATAGCCGGTGAAGGAGAACCCAGCAACACGTCACGGTGGAGTTGCGAAAAAAGAGTGTAAAATCATGTCAGCAACGGTACCGACAGTAGTGGTCATCTGCGGGCCACCCTGCTCCGGCAAAACGACGATCTCGAGAGGGCTTAAGGAGCGCCCGGAGTTCGTTGCGTTCTCCTACTTCGAGATGGACGAACTCAGGCTCTCTTTCTGGCCCGGCTCTCATACTCCACAAGATAGAGCTAAGGCCTACGCCCTTATGTACGAGTTAGCAGCTAAGGCTGTTCATGCGGGGAGCCCGGGTGTCATCCTGGATGCAACTTTTCAGCCCTCCCAACAACGGCATGCAGTTCGGACCTTGGCGGATGCTCTGGCAGCAAAGATGGTGGTGTTTGAGTGCGCCGTCAAGCCCGACGTCGCCGTTCAGAGATTCTGTGAACGCATAGAGACCCACGCAACGACCGACCTGTCGCCTGAAAAAGAGACCCACGCAGCGACCGACCTGTCGCCTGAAAAAGTCTGGGATCTGGCGCAAGACTACCGATACTTCAAGACGGCCAACCGACTTGATACCCTCGACAGTTCCAAGGGTGTCGACCAGCTTATCGAGACTATCGTAAATCTCCTTCGGTCCCCAGACAGCCAATTCAAAAGCTATGAATGGATCCATTACGGGAATGCTCCTCGTGACCAAGACGACTTCACCGAAGTGCAAGCCACGAAGACCCTTCTGAAGCTCACCGCCCGATCGCGAAAACGCGCTTCGCGCCTGTGGACTCTTCGCAAGTTCTTGTTCGCCTTTAGCTTGACCGCTGTTGGTGCAGCGGTCGCGATCCTAGTCAAAGAACTCGCCGCGATGCTCATTCCTACCCTTGCGCCTTTTGGATTCGAAGGGGACCCTACTGAGTGGTTCCAGATCTGGGCTGTTGTGGCATTGCTTGCATCCGGCCTGCTCTTACTGTACGAGCAATTGTTCGAGAAGACGGATGCCAAGGCCTTACAAGATGTGAAGAAGGCTGGACAAACTCCTAGGCTCTCACTACGCGAAACTTCACCGTCGAACGTCGAGTTGTATAACCGCTATTACCGACGCATTGATCCGGGGGAAATGGACAGATTAATGCTTAAAGGGGTTCCCTTGTGGTTCGTTGTACCTCCCAAAGAAACGGGATTTGACGTTTACACGAGCAAGACCGACTTCAAACCAATTGATGCGAAACTGCTGCAAGACCGGGCATCGCGCCTCGGCCTCGACTGGTTCGGATACCAGAAGTGGAGAACCAAAGAGAAAATGGATCAATACTTCGACCTGTATCATGAGGTTGGTGTCCGAGTACTGAACATAGAAGCGCAAGATAGTTCGGTGAACCTGAGAGTGTGCCGCGGCGGCTTCGTCTCACACGTCTGCACGGAGCTCTCTGCCAACCTTCACATCGAGGGTCGATTTGGATTCGAACTACGACAGGTGTTCGAAGGGTCTGGGTGGATTCAATCGGACAGCAAAGAACCACGGAAAAGAATCAATCTCGCCGACGTGTCAGAGGCAAGTCGCACATACGAAATGCTCGTCGGTGTACACGTCGCATTGACCACAGCCGACGGCTATCTGATCCTGCAAAGGCGATCTGATGCGGTGCAGTCGTCCGCTGGCGGAATAGCGTCGAGTGGTGCCGGCTCGGCGCAATGGAAGGACATTGAGGGTAAGAGCGGATCTCTCACAAAGACTGCCCTTCGCGAAATAAAAGAGGAGATCGGATGGGTACCTCATCCGGACGACGATCTACACGCTCCTTTTCTTGGGGCGGCCTTCAATCTTAAATGGGGTCGGAACCTCAATTTCTACTGCTACTTCCACACGAATTGGACGATACAGCAGATAAGTGGCGGGCCAAGTCGTTGGCACCGCATCTTGGGCGGACTGAAAGGTAGGCCGGTCGGCGTCACCCGGGCACACGACGCATGGGAAGTGGCCCACATCATTCCAATGCCCATCAGTGCGTTACATCCCGATGGTACACTCGATCCACGTTTCACGTCGATTGTTGGCAACGCCCGTCACGCACGCGGACTCCTTTACTGCCTTGCCCAGTCGAAGAAGTTTAGTGCTCTAAAAAGTAGCATCAACAGTTGACAAACCTGGATGACGCTCCGGCATGAGGTTATAGCATCAGCAAGAGCTGACAATCTGGAAAACTACGACAATACTTTCGCACTCCGGCCAAAACGTTCTTGCCATGGCTCTCTGCCGTCCTCGCGATGACATAATGCACAGGTTTTTCAACAAGCCCCTCATATTATTTGACAGATATCGTACTCCACCCAGCGGTAGACGGCCGGTTCGCTTGACTACTCTCTGACGCCATGACAAAAAAACCGGCCCCACCAGGGAGCCGGTTTTGTAATTAATACTGTTCTTGCCGTCGTCTACAGTTCCGGCTTTGTAAAGGCATCGGCGGGG
>JAGLUH010000190.1 GCA_023134875.1 Candidatus Zixiibacteriota bacterium | reverse complement strand
CAGAATTATCCCAATCCGTTCAATCCAACCACTGTCATAGAATACTACCTGCGCCACGGCGCGCCTGTCGAGCTGGCTGTCTACAATCTTCTTGGTGAAAGAGTTAAGACTATTATCAGTGAGGCGCAACCGGCAGGCTGGCACACTGCTACTTGGGATGGCAACGATAACCTGGGATCGCCGGTTGCCAGCGGTGTCTATCTGTATCAGCTTAAGGCAGGCGACTACATAGAGTCGCGAAAGATGCTGCTGTTACGATAGCTCTTCCTTTGCGTCATCGGTCACCCGATCGGGGTTCAAATAGGGTCTCGCTCCCTGCGGGCGGGGCCTTTTTCGCTCCAATTTGTCCTCTTTTTGATTGACAGCGCATCAACAGATTACTAATCTGAAGCCGGTACCATATTGGCAGATTCCAAATACTTGATTGGAGGATCTGATGCGTCGAATTGAAGCTCGCGGTCTGTTCCTTCCGGTGGCGGCATTTATTCTTGTCGCCGGATTGCTCACACCTGGATTGTACGCGTCTGACAGCAAACAGGTGAGCATCATGCCGGCGGAAATAACAGAGGTAAAGCAGATAGGTCAAAGCAAGACGTCACTATCCCCCAGCGGTGAGGACTTCTACACCATACCTGAAGTCTATGCTGATATTGCCTCTCTTGACGGTCAGACGATTAGTGTCTTCGGCGAATATGTCTCCGACGACGACAGCAAGCTGGTGACTGCCTACGGCGAATATATGTCCGATGAATTGATGCCGCCCAGCAGCATTCTCTTCCTAAACGGTACATTACCCGATTCCGCCTACTGGTACGGTGGTATCATGATTGTCACAGGAAGCATATCCACCGCCTCCGAACCGTACCCCGTTTATCCCCAGGATACCCTGCAGATTACGATCACGGCCTCGTCCTATCAATACCTTTATCCCGGATTCGACCTGCCACCGCCGTCGCCACCGATCGATGGTGGTGGGGACGAGGAGGAATCGCTGGGAATGGATGCAGACTGTGATCCCTGCAAGTTTGCGATCTTCATCAGCGGTGGAGGCAACGCCGCTCACAATAAGCCATCCTATTGGAACAATATCGAAGCTCTCTACCAGCACAAGACCAAGGATGCCGCTTCTGGTGGCGGCGGTTACTGCCCGGAGAATGTCAAGGTGATCTACTTCGACGGGAACTCGGGGAACACCGGCGTGATCCCTGATTCCATGGTGGCCTCTGCTACTGAGGCCAATATACAGCAGGCACATGAAGAGATTGCGAAGAAGATTGCTGACTGCGAGCGTGACGGTAAAGACGCTACGGTGCAAAAGATGATCACCAACCACGGTGCCAATGATCAGGGCGCAGTCCTGCTGGGCGCCAACCGCCTCAGTCCTGAGGAACTCAAGAACATGCAACAGGAACTGATCGACTCCTGCTGCAACTTCCTCTATGATGAATTCCTGGAATGCTATGGCGGTGATATGCTCAACGGTCTCAAAGAGATTGATGACAAAGCAAAGACGGAGATACACGGCAACTCAGCTGCCGGTGAAAATACCACGGGTTGGTCCTCAAATAATGGTAAGCACGAGTACTTGAAGAAGAAGATCGAGCGATTAGAGGCAGGTGACGACTACGAGACCGCAGTAGACAGCGCCAGGGCGCACTATAAAGCCTGGCTGGCTGGCTGGATTGACCGCTGGCAGAAGAAGGCCGACTCCTTGCAGCAAATCATCGATACTCTGCCGCCGGGGGCGACGCGAACCGCTCTCGAAGGAAAGAGAGATAAGTACTCTGGGTTGGCGACCAAGGCGACCGGCTCGCTGGACGAAGCTGGTCCGAGTTGGGTGAGACTTCAGTTCAAGGAGTATTGTGAATGGAAGAAAGTTGTCTCTCCCCCGGGAGGACAGCTTGATCTCAAGTTCAAAGGTAGCGGCGGATGCGGTAATGTGAGTATCTATAAAGAGACGGCAGGCGGCGGCAAAATCAGGGTCAAGACCCTGAACTGGAATCTGCCCGGCGGTCTCATATACAAATCCGGAAATGAAAACCGTAATATCAAGGTTGGCGGCAGCGGCGGCACCTATTGGATTCATAACGACAACGATGCATTCACGGTTACGGTCGATTCCTGGGCGAAGCAGGATACGACTCCCGAATCGGAATCCAACCGCGATGAATTCGCTGGTGGTTCCTGCGGCGCCAATGACGGCTGCTACGCTGATTTTGGCTGGTATACTCTCCCTGAGTACACCACGACCAACACTTTCGGCGACAACTTCGACCTGCAACTGGTACCGGCCGCATTGTGTCCGTATGCTGGCGTGGGTTTCTACATTGCCCAGTTCGATATCCCTGTCTGGAATGAATGGTGGGGCGACATGGAAGTCTGTTTTAATGTCCTGGAATGTTACCAGCCAGGGACGCTTGTGATACAATGTCCAGATGCGACCAACCCCTGGGTGAATGTCCCCATTACCGGACCAGGCTTCTACACGGCATACCTGGGAGGGATTATCCAGAGGAAGCAAGCGGGACAGATAGTAGACCTGATGTTCGACGCTACCACCAACAATGTCTCATTTGTCTGGGATAACTGGGGTCTGCGCAGTCGGGTGGAGACTTCCGT
>JAGLUH010000019.1 GCA_023134875.1 Candidatus Zixiibacteriota bacterium | reverse complement strand
GCTCCGGTGATCATGTTCTTCACATAGTCAGCATGACCGGGACAGTCAACATGTGCATAATGACGCTTCTCCGTCTCATACTCCACATGCGCCGTCGCAATCGTGATGCCCCGCTCACGTTCCTCTGGAGCATTATCAATCGAATCAAAAGAACGTACCGTCGCCCCACCCTTGCGGTTCAAAATCATCGTCATCGCCGCCGTCAGGGTCGTCTTGCCATGATCAACATGACCTATCGTGCCCACATTAATGTGCGGCTTCGTCCGTTTAAATTTCTCCTTCGCCATGGCAACCTTGCTCCTCCGCGATATCGCTAAACCAAATATCTTCCGCGTTTACCTAAGTTTCATCTTCTCCAGGATTTTATCAGGTACCGTCACGTAATCGGCGAACTCCATTGTGTAGGTAGCACGTCCCTGCGTGATATTACGCAACCTGGTGGCGTAACCGAACATCTCCGCCAGCGGCGCCTGCGCCGAGATCACTGAACCGTCGGCGCGGCTGCTAGTACCCCGTATCAGCGCGCGACGTGTTTGCAGGTCATTGATCACCACGCCGACATAGCCTTCCGGCAGAATAACTTCCACATCCATCACCGGCTCCAACAACACCGGTGCAGCCTTACGGGCGCCATTCCGTAGCGCCAGCGAACCAGCAACCCTGAAGGCGATATCGGAGGAGTCAACCGAATGAAAGGAACCATCAAGCAAAGTCGCCTTGATACCTGTCATCGGGTAACCGGCAATGACACCGGACGTCATCGCTTCTTTCACACCAGCTTCTACGGCAGAGATGAACTCATGAGGAATGGTGCCGCCGGAAATTCGGCTGCTGAACCGGAAAGGCGTGCCGTTTTTAAGAGGCTCGAACCTGACAACTACATGACCATACTGACCCCGACCGCCCGTTTGACGGATGAATTTACCTTCCGCTTCAACCGTCTTGGTAATCGTCTCTTTGTAGGCCACGCGTGGATTACCCACGTTGGCATGAACCTTGAACTCGCGCAACATGCGATCAACCAGAATCTCCAGGTGCAACTCCCCCATTCCGGAGATCACTGTCTGGCCGGTTTCCTGGTTGATTTCCACCTTGAAAGTGGGGTCTTCGTCAGCGAGTCGTTTCAAGACCTCGGACAGCTTGTCTTGATCCGCCTTGGTCTTGGGCTCGATGGCTACCGAGACCACTGGTTCCGGGAAGCTGATCATCTCGAGGAGAATGGGGTGTTTAGCATCGGCAAGAGTATTGCCGGTAGTGGTATCCTTAAGACCGACGGCGGCGACGATTTCGCCGGCACCGGCTTCCTGCAAGCTGCGCCGACGGTTGGCATGCATCAACAGGATACGGGAGATGCGTTCAGCGCGGTTATGGTTGACATTATGAATCCGGCCGCCGACCTTGACAGTTCCCGAATAGATGCGGAAATAAGTAAGGCTGCCCACATGGGGATCACTGGCGATCTTGTAAGCAAGTGCGCTGAACGGCTCATCGGTACGCGGCTGGCGCGCCTCCTGTTTGCCGGTTTTCGGATTAATGCCGGTAATCGGCGGCAGATCGAGAGGAGAGGGGAGGAAATCGACAATGGCGTCAAGGAGTTTCTGCACACCCTTGTTCTTTAAGGAAGAACCGCACAGTACCGGTGTCACTTTGCAGTCAATGGTAGCCTGCCGCAGCGCCTTAAATATCCCCGTCACCGGCAATTCCTGATCGTTGAGAAACATCTCCAGGAGCTGATCGTCGTACTCGGAGATCGACTCCAGCATTTTTTCCCGCCGGCTTTTCGCTTCCTCCCTCAGGGTTTCGGGAATCTCCCGCTCCGTAAAAGTGAGCCCCTGATCCTCTTCATGGTAAAGCCGATATTTCATGTTGATCAGGTCGACGATGCCGCAGAACTGATCGCCCTCACCGTCGGGAAACTGGGTGGGAATGAAATTAGAGGTGAACCGCTTGTCCAGATCATCCAGCACTCTCTCAAATGAGGCACCGACGCGATCAAGCTTATTGATATAGGCGATACGAGGAACCTTGTAGCGGTCAGCCTGGCGCCAGACTGTTTCCGACTGCGGTTCGACACCACCCACACCGCAGAAGATGGCGACAGCACCATCCAACACCCGCAGCGAACGCTCGACTTCGACGGTGAAGTCAACATGACCGGGAGTGTCGATAATGTTGATCTGATGCTCCTGCCAGTAACAGGTGGTAGCAGCCGAGGTAATAGTGATACCTCGTTCTTTTTCCTGTTCCATCCAGTCCATCGTGGCAGCACCATCATCGACTTCGCCGATACGATGAGTTTTTCCCGTGTAGAACAGGATTCTCTCGGTAGTAGTCGTTTTACCGGCGTCGATATGCGCCATAATACCGATATTTCTGAGCTTCGTCAGATCCATGATTTCTTCCAGACAAAAAATTTCCGCCGAACTGGCTTCCATAAAGCAATTTGCAGCTTCAGCGGAGTGGCAAAGCGATCAGCTATTACCAGCGGAAGTGGGCAAACGCCTTGTTGGCTTCCGCCATTCGATGGGTATCCTCCCGTTTTTTTATGGTTGCCCCCTCGTTCTTGGAGGCTGCCCAGAACTCAGCGGCCAGTTTCTCCACCATGGTCTGCTCCGAGCGACTGCGGGCAAAGCCTATCAGCCAGCGGAAAGCCAGCGCGGTGCGCCGTCCCGAGGAAACCTCGATCGGCACTTGGTAGGTGGCACCACCTACGCGCCGCGACTTCACCTCCAGAATCGGCTTGACATTGCCTATCGCCTTGTAAAAGACGTCGAGTCCTTTCTGATTGTGCTGCTTTTCAATCAGATCAAGGGCACTATAGAATATGTTCTCCGCCAGAGACTTCTTGCCGGCGACCATCAGACAATTGATAAACTGCGAGACCGTCACATCATTGAACTTATGGTCTTTTTTTCTTTCCCGCTTTTCCGCGGCTTTCCGTCTCGGCATCTAAGTCAATCTCCTTCTACTTCTTCGGTCTCTTGGTACCATATTTCGACCGTCCCCGCGTGCGATTTTCAACACCGGAGGTATCCATGGTACCGCGAATGATGTGGTAGCGTACTCCGGGAAGGTCTTTGACACGCCCACCGCGGATCATGACAATGGAGTGCTCCTGGAGGTTGTGTCCTTCACCGGGAATGTAAGCGGTGACTTCGATCTTGTTGGTGAGTCGGACACGCGCCACCTTCCGCAAAGCGGAGTTCGGCTTCTTTGGCGTCGAGGCGTAGACACGGGTACAGACACCACGTTTCTGCGGACAATTCGCCAAAGCCGGTGTGTTTGACTTGCGCAAGATGACCTTCCTGCCTTTACGAACTAACTGACTGATCGTCGGCAACTTGATCCTTCTCCCGATAAGAGTTTGCTTCAACTACCACGCTGTATGCACACAGCTACCCAAAATAAGACCATTAATATACCTAGCCGCTTTATAGTGTCAAGCGTTTTCTTGCGCTACTTCCGCCTCTTCTGCGGTTTCTTCCTCGCCTGTTTCCGGCTCTTCAGAAGATTCCAATTCCATTCGGCGGTAGACTTCGATACCGGTTCCCGCCGGAATGAGTTGACCGATGATTACATTTTCTTTCAGACCACGCAGTTTATCTTCCTTGCCGGAAACCGCGGCCTCGGTCAGCACCTTGGTGGTCTCCTGGAAGGAAGCGGCCGAGATGAACGACTCGCTGCCCAGGGAGGCCTTGGTAATACCCAGAAGCAAGGTCTGGGCGGAGGCACGGCGTGGCCGACGGTCCTTGGTCGGCGGCGTACCGCCCTCCTCCTCGATCTGGTTGACCAGGGCCTCGAACTCCGGCTTCGGCAGGATGGTGGCCACTTCCAGCTTGCTGTCGCCCGGGTCCTTGATCTTGATGCTGTTTTCCAGCCGCTCGTTTTCCACGCGGAACCGGAACTTGTCCACCACATCGGAAGGCAGGAAATCGCTGTCGCCCGGCGAGTCGATCTTCACCTTCCGCAGCATCTGGCGGATGATGATCTCGATGTGCTTGTCGT
>JAGLUH010000189.1 GCA_023134875.1 Candidatus Zixiibacteriota bacterium | reverse complement strand
TGGCGGCTTTCCTGGATGGTCTCGACGGCAAGGTGGCGCGGCTTTCCCGCTCTACCAGCAAATTCGGCAAGGAATTGGACTCATTGGCTGATATTATCAGCTTCGGCGTGGCGCCGGCCTTCCTGGTACACACGGCCAAGCTGTCTATGTTCGGCAAGTGGGGCTTTATGGTGGGCGCGGTCTTTCTGATGTGCGGCGCTTTTCGCCTGGCGCGCTACAATATTCTCGCCGATCCGCACAAGAAGGAGGACTTCGCCGGTCTGCCGATTCCGATTGCCGCCCTGGCAATTGCCTCATATATGATTGCCTCCATCGAGTTGTTCGGCGAAATCAGGTTCCCCCAGTTTCTGATCACCATGACCATCGGCTGTGGTGCGCTGATGGTTTCCACGATCACCTATGACGCGTTCCTGGAAAAGCTGGACGCCAGAGAAAAACGTTGGCGAATGGTCGTGATATTCCTATTTTTAGTAGCGGTTTTGCTACGCCCGCGACTGGCGATATTTCCCTTTGTCGCCGCCTATATAATCTTTGGGCTGGCAAGAGAGATGTATCGTAATACAGTAGTGAGTCGACGGTCAGGGAAGGAAACGGATAATGTCTCAAAGTAGAAAGATGACCTGTCATATACACCTGAAAAAGGGTGTTCTTGATCCCCAGGGTGTCACCATCAAGCAGGCTCTTGAAAATCTGGGTTATGATGACGTCCTCGAAGTCCGCTCCAGCAAGGTGTTCACCCTGACCTTCCGGGAGGATACCGATGGCGATCTTACCTTGCGGGCGCAGGAAATCTGCCGCAAGCTGCTGGCCAACCCGGTAATCGAGCAGTTCACGGTCGAAGAAGGCTGAGATGAAATTCGGCGTGGTCACATTTCCCGGTTCCAATTGCGACTATGACAACTATATGGCGATTAAAGAGCGACTGTTGCAGCCGGTTGAGTTTATTTGGCATAAGGATGCTGATATCGGCACCTTCGACTGTATCTGCCTTCCCGGTGGCTTCTCTTACGGCGATTATCTGCGCAGCGGCGCCATTGCCCGCTTTTCACCGGTAATGCGGGCGGTGATCGATTACGCCAATCGCGGCGGCCTGGTTATCGGCATCTGCAACGGTTTTCAGGTCCTGCTGGAATCGGGTCTGCTACCGGGAGCGATGCTGCGTAACCGTTCGCTGCGCTTCATCTGCAAATATATCTATCTTCGCTGCGAAAACAATAGCACCCCTTTTACGAATCAGATCGAGGCCGGTGAAGTGGTGAAGATTCCCATTGCTCACGCCGACGGTAATTATTACTCTTACAACGGCGACATCAAGGAACTGACGGCAAACGGCCAGGTGATCTTTCGCTACTGTACGCCGGCGGGAAAGATCACTGATGCGGCCAACCCGAACGGGTCAACTGCAAGTATCGCCGGTATCTGCAACCGCAAGGGTAATGTCCTGGGTATGATGCCCCATCCGGAACGAGCGGCGGAGACTCTGCTCGGTTCCGAGGATGGTTTGAAGGTGTTCGCTTCAACTCTGGCCGCACTCAAGTCAGGAGTTGCACGAGTTGCGACGTAATGAGATCACATTTCTGATCTTTTCCCTCCTGCTGGCGGCTATCGTCGGCGGGCTGGTCGGTGACGTCATCGGCGGTTTTCTGCCGGAAGGCTCGGCGCGGACACTCTTTAAGAAGAACATTCAAGTCGGTGTTGAGCCGACCACGGCCGATTTCTTCTCGATCAGCTTTACGATCGGCTTCATGTTCAAGATCAACTTCGTCAGCGTGCTTTTCCTGGTGATGGTGTTGATTTATTTTCGCTGGTGGTATATATAGTATTGTCAAAGGAGATATAGATGTTTTTTGGAATTTGCTTACCCGACATAGTGCTGTTCTTCGGGGGAATAGGCCCTCCGGAGATAATACTGATATTCTTGGTGATACTGATCCTGTTTGGCGCCAAGCGTATTCCTGATATCGCCCAGGGAATCGGCCGCGGCATCAGGGATTTTCGCAAGGCCCTAAAGGATAGCACTGATGAGATCGGCCGTATCGACACCGATAACGATAAGTCGAAACCTGATTCGGGTAACAACGATAAAAGCAACTGATGTTTACCAAAGACGATATCGAGAAGATCAAGGAAACTATCAGTGCCTGCGAATCGGCTTGGGAGACCGACCACTACCGGTTGAAAGTCGTCCAGGCGGCAGAACAACGCTCCCTGGTTTTGGAAATCTATCCCGACACCGAACTGGGTGAGAAACGAGGTGCCCTGGTGGTGGTCTATACCGGCGCCGCGCATTTGCAACTCCACAACTGCTCCGGTTATGTCGCCAGCGAGGAACTGGGCGAGGTGACTTTCATAGCGGAGACCGCTGATCGTCTCTCCGGTTTGGTGGTCGAGCGGGAGGCTGCCTGTTCACTCTACTCCCAGATAAACCGCGATTTAATATCCTCTGATTTCTCCAAGCTTGGTGTTGAGGTGATGCTTTCGGGCGTAGCGCTCTCGCTGGCGGAAGAGGTTATCGACAGCGACGAGAACAAGCCGGAAGAATAGCGAGTAAGTCAAGCTCCAAGAGGGACTGTCTTAAAACTCAAAAAGAGGTTATTGTAAGTCCGGCGACTGTCTGTCAGAGTTAGGCCTTTGACTGGCCGGACTCGCAATATAGAGCGGTTAGATGAGGAACGCTCGCAGTTCGTCAACAAGTTGAGAGAAGTTGCCGGTAGTATACTCAAGCATCTTCTAATTGATTAATCATCTGAAGATGTTTCCGGTGTATCGAAGAGATTGAGAGTTCCGTTTGGTTGCGGAGTCTTCTTTTTGCTCGTTTTACTCGTTGGTTTTTCTACTTCAATAGGTTCCTTCTCCTGCAATTGTATCGCACGATCGGGAGGAATGAACGGGATCAAACCCTGGTCGTAGGCCGTGACCTGCAACTCCCGTGGTGCTGTGCGCATGTCTACGATGAAACCGTCGATTTCAAGCATCCATACCAGGGGGTTGTCCAGCAGCATGTCCGAACGGTACCACCGGGGATCCATCGGGACAATCCGCAGGAATTTGCGAATCTGCCGCGATTTGTCCATTATGGTGGCGTGCGAAACACTGCACCGCTGCGCCAATTCGGCCGAGGTCATATGAATGGGCTGCGATGGATCATCGAGACAGTTTACCCAACCCACTGCATGAATGATCCCACTCACCCAGCTCTGGATACGACCCTTGAAGGTAAACCGGCCACTGCTTACCAGACTGGCAGCCATTTCCCGACACAATTCACGGTACTCTTCGTCCAGGCAGGCGTTACACATTGCGTCAGTACCCGAAACCAGCTCCAGGAACAAGTCACGCTTATGATTCGATGTCTTCGGCATGTAATCACGGTAGTTCAGCATTTGCCCCATGCCTTTCATCGATTCTGTTTATTACTCCTCACTAATGATCTTGTTAATGCTTTTGTGGTCCATGACCTAATCCCCATATCGCAAATCGTAGGTCCATATTCATAACCACCGATACACTATACGATAACCAAGAAATCAAAACAAAGCGGAAAAACTGACACGCAACCATAACCGTCTCTGTTACAGTCACTTGAAAAATGAACTTGACAGGTCGAAACACTATTACTATACTGTCGTATAGAATATGACGATAAGTCAGTTATTGCATTAGCGTTAATTGCAAATGGGTAATTAAAAGATATGGGAATTGAAGAACGACGGGAACGGGAAAGACGGCAAAGACGAAATGACATAGTCGATGCTGCCGAATCGGTCTTTTTTTCAAAGGGTTATGCTGTTGCGACAATGGATGATGTCGCCGAACAGGCGGAACTTAGTAAGGGGACTTTATATCTGTATTTCAAGAGTAAGGAGGATCTGTATTTTGCGATCATTTTCCGGGCTCACCAGATGTTGTGCGAAAGGTTTCGGCAGGCGGTTGCCACTCAAGCAACAGGGCTGGAACAGGTTCACGCTATCGGGAAGGCTTACGTTCAGTTCTACTACGACTGCAAGGACTACTACACTGCTCTAGTCTATTCTGAAGCAAGGGGCATGTGTTGCGAGCAAGGTGCCGAGGATAATCAGAAGATACATGAGATGAACAGGCCGATGGCTATTCTCATAGAAGCCTTGAACCTGGGCGTCGCCGATGGTTCCATCCGCAGTGATATCAATCCGGTTGAAACGGCCGTAATTCTGTGGGCTAACACAACGGGTTTGATGCAGGTGGTTTCGAAGAAGGGAAACATGTTACACAACCATTTTGATATTCAACCTGATGATATCATTAAAGCCGGCTTTGATATGATTCGTGAATGGTTGACTCATGGGGTGGTCGATCAAACCGACAATCAGTCAGTTGACAAGGAAGAATAGGGGGCAATCTGTGACAAAATCCCTGACGATGCTGTTTTTACTGTTGGTTCTCATTGCCGATATCAGTCAAGCTGAAACAGTTCTTGATAATTATGTCAATCAAGCTCTCCAGAACAACCTGGCGTTGCAGCAACAGCAATTCTCATTTGAGGAAAGTATCGCTTCGCTGAAGCAGGTGCGTGGAATGTTCCTGCCGTCGCTGACGGCTTCAACCCGTTATACGCGAGCCGGAGGAGGGCGGGCAATTAGCTTTCCTATTGGTGATTTAATTAATCCGATTCACCAGAGCCTGAACCAGTTACTGGGGCAACCAGCTTTTCCGGGTAATCTGGAAAATGAACAGACTTCCTTCCTCCGCAAAGAGGAACAGGAAACTAAACTACGATTAGCACAACCTATTTTTCAACCGCGTCTTTATTACAACTACAAAATCGCTTCAAATCTGAAGGACGTAAAGAAAGCCGAGCGAGACGTCTTGGCGCGGCAATTGGTGGCTGAGGTTAAGACAGCTTATTTCAGGTCCTTGGCAGCGGTGCAGGTTGTCGAGTTGCTTGAGAAAACGCAGGCTTTGCTTGATGAGAACCTGCGTGTCAGTCAGAGTCTGTATGACAACCAGAAAGTCACCAGAGAGGTGATTTATCGCGCTGAAGCGGAACTAAGCGAATTGACTCAGTCGCGTGCCGAGGCAAATAAAAATATGCAATTGGCCGCCGCCTATTTCAATTTCCTGCTAAACCGACAGCTCGATGCTATGGTGGAGATCATGAGTCCCGGTGCCCTTCCGGTATATCCCGAGCTGAGTCATACCGAGGCGGTAGTTTTGGCCGGACGGAACCGGGAAGAGCTTCGCCAGGTTAATATGGGCGTTGCTGCCGCCGGCAACAGGGTTAAGTTATCCCGTATGTCCTTCGTGCCGGGGGTTTCGTTTCTTCTCGATTATGGCGTGCAAGGCGACCAATACCGTTTTAAGGCTGACGACGATTTCTGGATGGCGTCGTTGGTTCTCGAATGGAATCTGTTTAACGGATTCCAGGACAAATATGAAGTACGAAAGGCAAAACTGGAACGGCGGCGGCTTATGGCGCAATTGACCGAGCTTGAAAAACAGATTCAATTACAGGTGCGTGAGGCCTATGACAACTTGATAGTTGCTCAAGAAACGATGACGGCGGCAAGTGACCGTGTGAAAGCCGCCCGGAGTTCATTCGATATAGTTGAGAGTAAGTATCACCAGGGGCTGTCGCCCCAAATCGAGTATCTCGATGCGCGCACTACCATGACTCAGGCCGAAATCAATCAGATAATAACCACCTACAATTATCATATCCGGTACGCTGAACTGGAACGGGTGGCAGCTCTTTTCCCAATCAATATAGAAGTAGGCGGTAAACTACAATACTCTATGGAGGAACAGTGATAAGACTAACACGGGCTGGAATCCGAACCGGAGAGACTCCGACAGGAGGCCGAAGAGACTATAGTCGACACTTGGGAAACACTAGAGAATATCGGAATGTGGGTCTATATCCGAAAACGTATGGAGGACACAACTTAGGATGGCATCAGGAATAAATTGTAGAAATGTAAATAGGTACCTCACCTAAACAGGTGGGCGTGAGTGATCTTGCCTGAGATATCAGGTTTCAGCAGTTTCGCAGGTAGATGCGTGAAAACGCCAGAACCTAAACCGGCAAAACGATCAAGAAAACCAATGGACATTATGTCCATAACCAGCTAATTTACACTCAGAAATATTCCAATTCCGGGTGAACCGGTACAGGCGTTAGAAAAACTGGAAGCACAAGGCACGAGAATGAGCGAGTCTGTTAGGTGTAGCTGGAAAAGCAAGAACGGAGCAATCTGTGACGAACTACCTACCAAAGATGGGTTTTGCTTCGGCCATTCACCCGCCCAGGATAAGGGCGTGGATGATTTCAACAGACTAGTCAATAGGAAACTGATAGAGGCAGATCATCAAGAGGTTGACTTGTCGGGGTATGTCTTTCCCAAAGGATCGAACATCCCGCGAGATATTCCCGAGAAGGTTAGTGGGATAAAACTGTGCGGGTGCGTTTTTAATGGAGATTATGAGTTATACGAAGTTCATCTCCATACGCCGATATGGTTTGATGATTCGACTTTTTGCGGTCGTCTAACTCTGAGGTCTGTGACCTTGCATAATCACTTTGGTTTCAAAAGTGTAACGGGACATGGTAAGTTTGCTGTCTCTGGATATGAATTTCGTAGCAGCGCATTTTTCGACAATAGCATTTTTCATGAAACGGTAAGTTTTGCAGGAACCGGTTTCCTTGACACCGCGGTCTTTGCCGACTGTGAGTTTCGCGCTTCGTTGAGTTTCGATGACGTGTCGTTTAGAGACCATGTCTGCTTTGAACGGATAAAGACACTCGTTGCTTTTGAACTGAAGAACGTGAAAGTTAGATTTGAGGCTGATTTCACCGACGCTATAATCAACCAGCTTGAGTTGAGTGATAAAACAAATTTGAACGAAGCCACATTTCGGAAAGCCAGATTCCTCAACGAAACCATTCTTCCGCTCAGATTCTTCGGAGGTAAGCCAATTGATATGAGCGACTCTGACATGGCTTACTGCATAGTTGAAATAAACAAGGCCTCGGACCTGGAACGCTTCAAACTTGTGGGGGTAAACTGGGTAAGGAAGCGGAAATTCTTCGAGATTCCCTTCAGCAAGCATTTTCACAAGTTCAAAGGAATCCCTAAGGAAAAACAACTTGTGATGATGCGGATGTACAATGAGTACTTCGAGGAGATGCTGCGTTTTGAAGAGGCTGAATACTTCTATGTGCGAGCCATGGAACAGGTGAGGGACGTTGAACGTTGCAATCCCCTGAAGTTCTGCGTGAACTGGCTTTACAACCTGGTGAGTCGTTATGGAGAGAGTTATGTCCGTCCACTTTGTTGGATAGCGGTGACACTGCTTCTGACCTCAGGATTTCTGTATTGGGGCGGCGTTCGCTTGGAAAAACAGGTAGTCCGATTTACTCTAAGCACAAACGTAGGTGACCTCATTCTATTACATTCAGAGTTTTGGAGAATAGTCCTGCTGAATTTCTCTCTTTTGCCACCCAGTAGGTTGAAACCGTCGGATTACTTCACATGCGAATGGCAGCATGCCGTTCTTGTCCTAGAACCTGTTCTCATTGTAATACTTGCTAGCTTTCTAGTAATGGCGCTTCGTCGGAAATTCAGAAGACGGAAGCTGAATCCTTAAAGCATCCTGCTTCAACACGATTTGAACAAACACGCCCAAGGTATGATATCTAATACAAGGTACTCCATCTTACAGGTGGGCTTGAGTCAACATGACTCCTAGTAGACCTTCAAGATTTACTTTGTGGGTACAACCGCTTGAGCTTGATTCTTGCGTCCTTTGTTGTGAATCGCCAGTCGACGCCCTTTTGACTCTGGTTGCGCTCTCTATACCACTCACGCGCCTCTTTCCTTAACGTTTCAATGTCAGGTATCCTTCGATTAAGACATTGTTTTGTGAACACGCTCAACTCGATCTCCGCAATGTTCAGCCAACTCCCGTGCCTTGGTGTATGGTGTATCTCAAGCCGCTCCAAAAGACGCTGTGCTTCTCGTGGCTCGAACGCCTCGTAAAGGGACGCAGGCTTGTGCGTGTTCAGATTGTCCATGACCAGAACCACCTTTTCCGCTTCCGGGTAATCCACATCCAGAAGTTCCTTAATCTCATGCGCCCAGTCAATCATCGTCTTGCGCTCCCGGACGTTCACCTTCCGCCAGTTGCCCAGAGGCTCGTTAAACATGAAATTGTTCACCGTCCCGTTCCGCTCATACTCGTAATCCACGCGCTCCGCCCAACCGGGGGCCGCTTCTATCTTCCGGCGGGTCTCCTTGATTAGCTGTGTTGGTTGCTCGTCCATGCATACAACCGGATAATCCGGATCATAAGGCCGCTTGTAGACTTCCAGGACGTCCTCCATGTGCGCGACAAAATCCGCATTCTGTTTCGGCGGTATCACCCAGCCCGCCGCGGCGGGCGGCTTCAGTTCGTTTTTTTAAGCGTCTGCCGCACGGTCTCGTGTGAAATGCTTTCCACTACCTTCAGTTCCACCATCTTGTCCGCCAGCAGATGCAGCGTCCAGCGCGCTTGGCCCTTGGGCGGTTTGCTGCAACTCAGCGCGATCAAGCGGGCCTCTTTTTCGCCGTCGAGTAGTTTTTCCCGCGGCGGCATTTCGCGCTTCTTTCGATTCAGCGCCGCATCGAGCCCCTGCTCGACGAATCGTTTCCGGATGCCCTCGACCGTACGCGCATGGCAAGAGAAAGCCTCGGCAATACGCCAGTCAGTCCAGTTTGGTCCGTCAGCATCAGCCTTCAGCAGGATGTGGGCATGCCGAATCCCGTACGCAACGGTCTTGCCCTTGGCGCTAAGTTGCTCCAGTCCTCTACGCTCTTGGTCCGAGAGCCGCACAATGTACTTCTTGTTCA
Source organism: Candidatus Zixiibacteriota bacterium (assembly GCA_023134875.1). Classification (GTDB taxonomy): domain Bacteria; phylum Zixibacteria; class MSB-5A5; order CAIYYT01; family CAIYYT01; genus JAGLUH01. The sequence goes on along the minus strand of JAGLUH010000189.1, from coordinate 5,132 downwards.
TGGTGATCCTCCATCAGGAAAGTCAGGTCCTAATGAAGATATCGACCAGATTACGTCACTCCTATGTTTAATCTTGAAAGAGCACTAGTGCGTTGCCGGAAATTTCCCGACGCCGAGTCTTTACTACGAACATTGCTAATTCATTTGGCTGACGGCTGTTCTTTGAGAGAGACTGCGACGCGGGCCAAGCAGGGAAAGATTGTTTCCATCTCTGATGTCGCCTTGCTCAAACGGCTTAAGAGTTCGGGTGAATGGCTACGGTGGATGGCGCAACGAGTGATGGAGGAATGGATCGATAAACAGCCTTCGGCGATATTCGGTGAAGATCTGAAGATAAGAGTTGTTGATAGCTCTACTATTCAGGAACCGGGCAGCACCGGCTCTACTTGGAGGATACACTATTCGATCTGCTTGCCTTCTTTGCGTTGTGATGAGGTTCATATTACAAGTCCGAAAACCGGGGAATCATTCAAGCGTTTCGATATTAAGAGCGCCGACCTGTTTGTCGGTGACAGGGGATATGCTCATCCGCCGGGAATCGCCCATGTAGTCAATAGCGGTGGCGCAGTATTGGTTCGGATCAATTTGACGACTGTTCCTCTTGTCGATGAGAAGGGAGCTTCCTTTCCACTGTTACAGCAGTTGCGAACCCTTAGGGGAAGGAAAGTGGGGGACTGGGATGTCTGGGTGAAACACCGGGAGGTTACTATCGCGGGCAGAGTCTGTGCGATAAGAAAGAGCAAAGCGGCTGCGGAGAAAGCCCGGCGCAAGGCGCTGCGAGACAACGGTAGGAAGGGAGCTAAAGTGAGACCGGAAACATCAGAGTCTGCCGCCTATACATTTGTTTTTACGACACTTGACCGAAAGGTTAGGCCGACAACGGTCTTAGAAGTGTATCGTGGTCGCTGGCAAATCGAATTGGTTTTCAAGCGGTTGAAGTCGATTATCGGGCTCGGCCACTTGAAGAATAAAGATTTTCAGGCGGCGCAGGCTTGGATGCATGGAAAGCTTTTAGTGGCCTTCCTGGTGGAAGCGCTGATTGTCGCGGCGGAAAGATTTTTTCCCTGGGGGTACCCGATCGCCAAGGAATATGCGCAGGGCTCGTTGCCTTTGGCGGGAAACGTCATTGATGCTACATCTCCTTAGCAATACTGTTAACCCAATACTCCGTCTTCGAGCATGCGTCAAAAACTGGCCGCAAATCTCAACAGACTTAAGAGAGCCAACCCGTAAAAGAAAACTACAGATGGAAAAACCGGGCGCTAAACTGTGTCTATAGAGCCAGCCTTAAGTTAGTGCTTATGCCCCGGAGGGATGGCGTACCCCATAGCCCTACGAGTTGTACCAGGCAGTTAGACTGTCTTGAAGATTCGACCCAGGCGCAGGCGACTGCCCAGATGGGTGATGTTATAGAATATCGATGAGATCAGTCCATCAATGTATATAGGCGGGCCGATAGTCGGCGCATTGGGGTCGGGCGCCCAGCTCCAGTAGATGAACAACACCTTGCCCTTAATGTATTTCCGTTCCAGGGAGCCCCAGAAGCGAGAGTCGCGACTATCGTCACGATTGTCGCCCATGACGAAATACTGTCCCGCCGGCACCTGGTACGGTCCGAAGTTGTCTCGTGAGGAGAACAACTCCGGAATGATCCCAGAATCGGTGTGTATAACGCCCGGCGTTCCGGTCACCAGGATATCGTCAACGTAGAACCGCTTGTCCCTGATCTCTACTTTCTGCCCCGGCAGTGCCACTATTCTCTTGATAAAATCCTTGGCGGGATTCAAGGGATACTCAAAAACGATAATATCGCCCAGCTTAGGCTCGGAAAAAATGTAGGTAAATTTGTTAACGAACAGGAAATCGCCTTCCTGGAGTGTGCTCTCCATCGAACCGGACGATACCCGGTACGCCTGAACCACGAACATGCGCAGGATTACGGCAATCACGATCGCGATCAGGATCGCTTCAACGTATTCTTTGACAAAGGCCTGCCGTTTTCGGTCGGCCAACCGGACGGCGGCAATGGTTTGAACGTCTGTTTCCACTCATCGCTATTATCGGCTCGATTGGTCGTTTCATTGATCGCTTAGTTGACCGCCGGCGGATGGTGCAATGCGAAACAGGTGGGTAAGATTGCCGGTTCTGACAGCCTGTCAGGCTTCGGCAGGCGGTTCTGCCGGCGGGCTTTGCGGGGTGATCTCGGTGGCGACCAGCTCCTCGGTCAGTTTTTCGTTGTCTTCATGGTAGCGCACCAATAAAAAAGCGATTACCTGGCCGCAGGTGATGATACTGAGACCGTAGGATATAATCAACAAGGCTAGTAGGGTGAGCACGCCGAGGATAATTAACGCCGCGATATAGCCGCTGCCGTCTGCATCGGCAAAGCCGGCAATGGTTAGCCAGTCAAAGCGAATACTGGAACCGGGATAGAGGGAACAGAAGAAATCGAGCATTGCGCCGCGGCGGGTGAACATATCGTAGCCGGTGGCGAATATGCTTCTCATCTTGTCGCCAGCGAACAGAGCCGCGGTAAAGTTGGTCAATTGCAGACTGCGTATGATGAAGTAGCCGAGGACGAATGTTCCCACTTTGGCCAGTGCCAGCGAGATCGCCGTCAGGGAAACCCAGCGCAACGGTTGTGTCCAGATAACATTGAATATATGGAAAGTGGCGCCGAAACTGTCCTTCTCGTTAATCGTGGCAATTGCCGGCAGGGTGAGAAACGCGGTCGCCAGACCGAAAGCGACAAAGACAACAAATAACGACCAGATAAAAAGAGGGATACCGTAGCTAACAGCATAGATAATCTCACCGACACCGGGAATCAACGCAATCAGGCCGTATACCGCCTGCAGCAGCGCCAGCACGACTACCAGCAATGCGGGCACGATTAACGCCACCAGCAGAATTCGCAAGCCAGTGCGCGCCTCGCGGGCGGCCTCTTTGAGAGGGAAGAAGTAGTTGCCCTTCAGCTCCTCGAAAGCGAGTTTCGCCACTGTCAGGCTGCCGTAGTAGAACCAGACGCCGAACTGGATGATTGCCACCAGCCAGATCAGTTTGCTATACCAGTATTGAAAATCAAGATTTGTGAAAGGAAAAATGTAATGATTGCTCCAGATATAGCCCCAGTTGATACCATCGATCAGCAGAGCGGCGTAAGTGAGAATTAGGTAAATGACATAACCGTAAAGGAGCGCCCGCCCCTGCGCCAGGAGGTTCTTACCCGACAGGGCAATCCGCGGCGCCTTGAGAATATCCCAGTAACTATAACGCATGGTTGACATGATATGATCCTCCTGCTGGTGTTTTTATCCGCACCAATCATAATTGATCAGCCAGCAAAAAAAGTAGACTGGCACAATGCAGTTGTCAAGGGAAGAATTGGGTGATGCGAACTCATTTCTATATCAGCGCCAGCAACCCCGACTTGCGTGCTGTCAGGATAAGGCGGCAAAGCAGGGCTGGCTGGAAACTGATTGACTTTCCGCCGGCGTTAGGCGAATTTATAACTATATAGTGGAACATATAGAGAGAGGGCATCATAGGCAAACCAGATCAAAAGAGTGAGGCACCATCGACCATCAGTCAGGAGAAGCTCGTTGAGGTTCTCAGGCAACACAAGGAATGGTTGGATTCGGGCGAGACGGCGGGCTGCCGCGCGGTGCTGGTAGATTATGATTTGTCGGGCGAGAAGTTGCCTCTCGCCGCCAGCAAAGTCACAGGCATAATTGGCGTTGTCAATCTTCGAGGAGCTGACCTGCAAGAATCAGACTTCAGCAGCGCAAACTTGCAGGCAGCTGATCTTCGCGATGCTGTCCTGACCAGGGTAACCCTGTCAGATGCTACGCTAAGGGAGGCGAATTTGAGCAGCGCTAAGCTTCAGGGCGCTGATCTTGAGCGCGCAAATCTATCGGGGGCGTCCTTACGAGATGCTTGTCTCCAAGAGGCAATTCTTTGTGACGCTGACTTGAGAAACACAACGGGGTTACATTCAGAGCAGCTTGCAGGAGCGGATCTGTCAGGTGCCGAGTTGCCCGAAGAGATAAACAAATTCAGCGCTCTCGCGGCCGTCAGCCAGACCGCTAGTTATGCGAGGAAGCTTTTTCTCGCCATGCTCTTCCTTTGTCTGTATAGCTGGCTCAGTATCGGCGCCACTACCGACATCCAACTACTAACAAACAGCAGCCTGCCTGCTCTGCCGATTGTTGGTACTGGCATTAAGATCGTCGGGTTTTACGCTTTCGCTCCCTTAATACTCTTGGCGATTTTCGTGTACTTCCATCTCTATACTCAAAGAATGTGGCGGCAATTATCTCTCCTGCCGGCGAAGTTCCCGGATGGACGGGGACTGGATGAACGGGCGGATTCATGGCTTCTCATAGGGCTGGTAACAGCCTATTTCAAGCATTTGAAAGATAGAAGACCCCCGTTTTCCAAGATTCAGAATGTCGTTTCGATCTTTCTTGCGTGGTGGGTAGTTCCGATCACTATCAGTTGGTTCTGGCTCCGATTCCTGACTAGACATGAGTTAGTCTGGTCAGTCGTCCATACGTTTTTGGTGACTGCTTCACTTGTTTTTGCCGTCGCATATTGGCAGATTGGGAAAAGAACATTGAAAGGTGAGGCTTGGCAAACTGATGGGTTAAGAAAATCGTTTAAGCGAATATCTTGGATAGTTGTATCTGTCATGGCGGTATCGGTACTCTTCTTTGCACTGGTAACCTTCCTTACTATTACGGGAAGTCGTTTGCCAGTGGACGATGGCTTCTACAGTGGGCTCCCCTCCGTGTATCGGGCCTTTGGCTATGATCCTTTCGCTGATTTCAGAGAAGCGCATGTCTCTGCAAGACCGCCTGGTTACAAGCGGTTCGACATTAACGCGGGCCGAGATGTAATAGGCGCGGATCTCAAAGGGGCGAACCTTACCTTTGTTGATGCCTTAGGTGCCTTTCTCGTGAATGCGGACTTAAGGGGGGCGGATCTGCGGTATGCCGACCTGACAGATGCGAACTTGTCGGGGGCGTATCTTCAGGGGGCTGACCTCCGATATGCAACACTCGTCAGGACGTTCCTTAGAGATGCTAATCTCCAGGATGCAGATCTACGGGGAGCGTGCCTGAGAGAACCTC
>JAGLUH010000188.1 GCA_023134875.1 Candidatus Zixiibacteriota bacterium | reverse complement strand
ATTTCGAGCGAAGCGAAGCAATCTCCTCCATTCTAGCGCGGAGATTGCCACGTCGCCCTACCGGGCTTCTCGCAATGACAAGGACGGGAAGGCTTCCACACTTCACATAAGCTAGCGGCTCAGGACCTCACTCAAGGCTGTGAATGACCAACCCGCTGCGTAATTTCGGTTCAAACCAGGTTGTTTTCGGAGGCATGATGTTCCCGGTATCGGCGATGCTGATCAATTGCTGCATGGATACCGGATAAAGAGCGAAAGCCACCACCATCTCCCCGCTATCTACCCTTCTTTGCAGTTCTCCCAACCCCCTCATGCCGCCGACAAAGTCGATTCGTTTCGAGGTCCTAAGGTCCATGATGTTGAGAATGGGTTCCAGCACTGATTTTGAGAGTATCGTGACATCCAAAACGCCGATAGGATCGTTGTCGTCATACGAACCTTCATTGGCGATTAACGCATACCATTTTCCCTGCAGATACATGCCGAAGGTATGAAGGCTTTGCGGCTTGAAGGGCTCGCTCCCCTTCTCTTTTACATCAAACACTTCACTGAGCCGCCCCAGGAACTCCTCGGGGGCCAGGTCATTCAGGTCCATCACCACCCGGTTGTAATCCAGGATGCGCAGTTGATCGTCCGGAAAGTGGACTGCCAGGAAATAGTTGTACTCCTCGTTCCCGGTGTGACCCGGGTTGTCCTTCTTCTTCTCATTACCCACCAGCGCAGCTGCAGCCGTCCGATGGTGGCCATCGGCAACATAGGTTGCTGGAAGTTCGTTGAATAACTCGATCAAACGCTGGATTTTGCTCTGGTCGGTTATCACCCAGAAATAGTGGCCGATACCATCAACGCTTGTGAAATCATATTCGGGATCCTGGTTCTCCACGATGTCCTTGATGATTTCGTCAATTTCGGGAACGGCGGGGTAAGCAAAGAAGACGGGCTCTATGTTCGCATTGGTGATACGAACGTGTTTCATTCGATCTTCTTCTTTGTCGGGGCGCGTTAATTCGTGCTTCTTGATGATCCCATTCATATAATCCTCTACACCTGCGCAGCCGACCAAACCGTATTGCCTGCGGCCATCCATGGTTTGCGCGTAGATGTAGAGGTATTCTTCGTTGTCCTGCTCTAAATACCCTTTCTCTCTAAACGACGCGAAGTTCTCCTTCGCCTTGTCGTAAACCGCCTGGATATGTATATCGGTTCCCGGGTCGAAATCGATTTCGGGCTTCGTGATGTGCAGCAGCGAATGAGGATTTGCTTCCTCCCGGGCTTCTTCCGAGTTCAACACATCATACGGGCGGCAAGCCAGCTTCTCCACAATGTCCACCGGCGGTCGGATTCCCCGGAAAGCTTTCAAGATCGCCATAGCTTTTTCCCTCACAGATGACCTAAGTATCGGAACTAATCAGGGGCTTTGCGGCATTATCTGAGAAATGAAGCGAAGAAGAATCTCGCCCAACACTATGACCCCAAAGGGAAAAACCGAGATTCTTCGCTCCCTATGGTCGCTCAGAATGACATACCTACGTAGTTAATGCCTTCGTTCCTTTCATTCCCAACGCTCGAGAAAATCGAGGGTTCCTCTGATGTATCCAATTAAGACTACTAATTTCCCGTTTAAACTGTGACGCTGGGCTATTTGTTTACCTGGAAGGTCTTATCACCGTTTTCCAGAAAACCTACTATTTGCGTCATGGCGGCAGCGCCGGCGTTGATATTCGCCTCGGCAGTCTGGGCGCCCATTTTCTTCGGCGTGAAGAAGAACCTGCCGGGGTATTTCTCTGCAATTAAATCTTTGCAATCGGGAGCGATATCGGAGATATAGGAAAAGTCTTCCCGATCTGCAAACACCCTTAACAGGTCGTCTTCGTGGACAACTTCTTTGCGGGCGGTGTTGACCAAAACAGCAGGTTCGGGCATTTTGGCCAGGAGTTCATAATTGATGGAGGCTTTTGTTTCGGCGGTTGCCGGGATATTTAAGGAGACAAAGTTGCAGGTGCTGTATAGTTCTTCCACGGATTCTATGCAGACGACATCATCGCCTTCAATAACATCCTTGGGGATGAAGGGGTCGAAAGCGAAAACGTCCATCCCGAAGCCTTTGGCAATGCCGGCAATCAATTTGCCCACGTTGC
>JAGLUH010000187.1 GCA_023134875.1 Candidatus Zixiibacteriota bacterium | reverse complement strand
GTATTAAGCAATCATTGCACTAGAGTCAAGAGCGCAAACACCTATACAACTCGCGCGCGGTATATTCAACGAGGAATGTGACCTGCCTTACGGTCTGTCCACAGAACACATTGCGAGTGCGATGGAGGAGTTTCTCGATTTTCTCGGTTTCATTAACACGCAGCTCGCTACCAGGAAGATAAAGCGTTTAGAGGCCTTCCTTATGCCAGCCAATTTCAGTAGCATGGTGGGTGAGTTCATGGGCGCTGCTATTCCGAAGTACTGCCCTACCATCGCCAGAAATCAATACCACAACGGACACCCAGACCTCGTACCTAAACAGACTTTTCCGGATGATGCAGTTCTTCACGCCGAAGAAGGAGTCGAGATTAAGGCCTCTCGGCACAAGAGTGGCTGGCAGGGGCATAATCCTGAAAATGTCTGGCTCATGGTGTTTGTGTTTGACAGCAATACGTCGCGCGATGAACATCTAGGTAAATCACCCAAACCTTTTAGATTTTTAAAAGTGGTCGGGGCAAAGCTCTCCAAAGATGATTGGTCCTTCTCAGGTCGTTCCGGTACAAGTAGACGCACCATAACGGCCAGTGTTAAGAGATCAGGCTACGATAAAATGGAGAGCAACTGGATTTATCGGGCCAATTGAGAAGCATGATTTCTCTAGAAGAGCTGAACTTGTTCTGACTGTACCCCCACAAGACTGTCAATTTCAGGAAGCTTGAGCGAAGCTAGTTTTGGTATTGCTTCGAGGCTCATTTCATAATATTCAGCATGGCGCTCCACTCCAACAGCGTTCACACCCACAGCTTCAGCAGCTGCCAACGTCGAACCGGACCCCATAAACGGATCTAGCACGATTCCTTCACCCAAAGGTAGGGAAACGTACACAAGGCGCCGGAGTAAAGACTGGGGCTTCAGACTCGGATGGTTTGCAATCTCCCTTTCCCGGCGAGGTGTACGCTCGCTCGCAACTACATCAGAGAATGGTTTGTCGTTCGCATATCGCCGTAGGCCTCCGGTGCCGAACTCACGGAGACAATCACTCACTTTCATTCCGGGAAACATGGGCTTTCGAAATATCCCCCAGGGTTCAAAGCACCCACGGGCCATGGATGACACATCGGGAAACTCGCGCTCCGCATTCTTCGGCCTATCTCCGCCTCTCAGCGTTCGTACTAGGCGAATCGTCTGACCCCGAAATTCTAATCCACCCTCCGTGAGAGACGAATAAAGCAACTGTGCTAGGAATGAATTTGTAGCGATGAACACGTGTCCACCGGGACGGAGAACCTTAACTACCGATTTCGACCATTGGACGAAAAACTCGCACAAACGACTTCGCTCTTGCCCATTAAGCGCAGTGAAGCGGGGCAACGGCGAACGGGTGTGGCCATCAAATGATGGCGGAATCCTCCAAATACCTCCATTCCCATTAGACCGTTTCTCCAACTGATCTATATCATATTCCTTCACACCATACGGCGGATCTGTCACCACCCCGTGAATCGAATTCTCTCCAGCCTTATCCAACCACCTGAAACAATCCGCCAAAACCACACGCGTAACACCCACTTGGCAAGATTTGAACCCTGACGCTATCTCTCTAGGTACTGTTTTGATCTTTGTGCCCGGCATCGATAAATATGGTTTCCTATATCTTCGTCAGAAGTCTCTCCAACTCAGCGATTTTATATAGTCGATACCCATTGACTGGATGTCGCACCGCACGTACTTTCCCGCTCCTGTCCCAGTTCCTGAGCGTCGAAGAAGACACACCCAGATAAGCCGCTGCCTCCGACTTTCAGGAACTCTCTGAAACTCGCCTTAGTTCTCACGTTACCACTAAGGCTATCAACCTTATCAAAGATTGCAATCACTTTTTTTGTGTAAATTCGAGATGTTTCAGCAATAGATTTCTCGCTCCTCAAACACCTTAACCGGCCTCCTCCTAAACCTAAGACACGATACCGGCACAGGTTCAAGCCTTGCAGCATTCCTTTCCCGGTTCAGAGCCCGAAGAATATTAAGACCGCTGCCCCACCAGTGACAAACGATGCAATTGGGAACATGTGGTAACCCGAAACACCTGAAATGCCAGGCCAGCTGTGGCCTTAGCTCAGAATATTCCACCATAAATGGTGGGCCACCTGTCAGGCCTTTGACTGGCCGGACGACCGCGAAGCTCGACACAGTCCTGATGCTCACAAGAATCGAGATACACATTTTCGCCAAGTCCATTTTATAAAGAGTGCAGAACCTGGTAAGTCCCAGGTTCTGCTGCTAACGGCGGACGCTTAGGGTAAGCTCAGAAGGATACAGCCAGTTCGCCAACCTGGTCAAACAGGCTCTGGATATGCAGTCGGCGACGCGGCGTTTTGAATGTTGCGCCCTCCTTTTGCGTGCCGACCAGATACCTGCCGGTACTGACTGCCAGGGTGGTGACTGCTAATCCCTCGCTCCAGTCGAGCGGACAAAGGGTACCATTGAAGTAGGAAAACAGACCCGACGCCGCGGTACCGAAGTAGATGAAGTTCCTGCCGCGGGCGATGCTGGTGACGTTTTCATCATACAGGTTGTCTTCAGCATTCACCAACTCCCAGCGACCGCCATCATAAACGTAAACCCCCTTTGGTGTACCCAGCCAGACTCTTTGGAAGGCCGACTCAAGGCAATTGACCTCCGTAAAGCTGGCGGTATCGGCGCGCAGATAACGTCGCCGCCATCTCTCGCCATCGTGACAGAAAAGCCCGCTGTCTCTGGTCGCCACCCAGAGGCCGAATGGATTCCTGGTCACGGCAACAATCGATTTGTCGGGCAGAATGTTCTCCACGATATCATCTTCAACGCTGAAGAGCCCGCGCTTTTTCGAGCCGACCAGAAACTGCTCGCCGTAGTTGTCGAGTGTGGTGACCAGGTCGTCGATTTCCTCCCAGATTCGCGCCGGCTGTCCGATTTCATCGATACAGTAGACACCACCACCGGTACCGACATAGATCAACTCATCAATCTGAAGCACAGCGTAGCAATCGTAGTTCTCCAGACCTTGCGGAAAAGAGTAGAGGACGTAACTGGAATCAGCCGGGAAGAATTTCACTATCCCACCGGCGGTCGCCAGTAGTATCTCATTGCCGTCGATTTGGACATCGCGAACATCATTGAAATCGAGAGTGTCAATCTCAAGCGGATTGATCGGCTCGGAGTAAGCGGCATTGATAATCTGTAATTGATCGCCCTGATCGCCGATTCCGACCTGGAATGGTTCAGATACCAACGGCAGAGATAGAGGATCAAGAGGCTGGTTAATCATCGTGACGGCTGTATCAGGCTCCAATTCGGCATTGGCCTGTGCCGCCATCTCCCGGTCAACCTGGTAGCTTCTGATACTGAAGCCGAACATCGCCGCCAGCGCCAACAGTCCGGCAGCAGCCCCCACCGCGAATTTCACTCTTGCTGACATCATTTCCTCCAATCCTTTAAGGGTTCTTGGTTTCTGTTTCACTAGGGGTTATTCAAAAATCAGGCCAAATTGTATCCCGTTGCGCTGTAATAGAATAAGACTCTGCCGATATGATAAGAGTGTGACCTGACGTGTCGAGAAGGTCACAAAGTGCTTGAGTATTAGACAGAATCGACTATATTGGAATGGTTAATTGCAGAATTCCCACCTGGAGTGGCACCATGAGGGTTGTTGTCTTCGCATTTCTGGCAATGATATTCGTCAGTCCGACCATAGTTTGGACGGCCGAGATAAATCCGGTTCTGAATTACCAGGGGTATCTAAGCGATTCAACCGGCGTTCCTCTTCCCGACAGTGTTCTGGAGATTACCTTCGGCATCTATCAGGACTCCCTGGGCGGTATCCCGCTCTGGTGCGAAACACAGAGCCTGGAAGTAAAACGAGGTATATTGCACGCATACCTGGGATCGGTCCAGTCCTTCCCAGCGGGTTTGTTCGAGACCTATCCCCTCTACCTGGGAATCAAATCGGGCAATGAGCCTGAATTTACGCCGCGCCATCTGCTTTCATCATCAGTTTATGCTTTCCTGGCGGCCAACAGCAAGAAACTGGAGGGTTATCCCGCCTCCCACTTTGTCGACAGTTTCGGGTTGCAGAATGCTATTGGGATTCACACTGCTGATGAATCGGCGCACCACACCAAGACCACCGATGCCTCTGAATTGACAAGCGGCACCCTGCATTCAGATCGACTCCCACAGAACGGCATTGATTCCTTGAACGTCAGGGATGGCGGCATAGCTACCGTCGATCTGGCCGACTCGGCGGTCACCTCCGCCAAGATTGCCAGCGGCGCTATCACCAGCGAACACCTCTCGGTGTCGGCATTCACCGGTGACAATATCACTGACGGTTCTCTTACCGCCGTCGATCTGGCCGATTCCACTATTACCGGAAATAAGATCGCTCCTGCCACGATAAGTTCGGTGCATCTCTCAGCGAGCAGCCTTACTGGAGATAACATCCAGGATGGTTCGCTGACCGGTGCGGACATCGCCGATGGCTCCATCGGCAGTGTTGATATCACCGGCAACGGCATAACCTCCTTCAACATCGCCGACGGCACGATCACCGGCGACGATATCGCCACCGCCACGATCTCCGGTATCAAGATAATCGACGGTTCAATCGGCAGTGCGGACCTGGGCTACAGCATAGTCGGTACAGCACAGATTGTCGACAACGCGGTGCGTTCAATCGATGTCAAAGACAACTCACTTACCAGCGCTGACATGTTGAATGAGCCGGGACTCGATTATGTTTCCTCGGGCTGGATGGTCAACGTCGACACTACAGTCACCAATTGGATGACCCTGACTATCGCGGCGCCGTCGGTAGGTTATGTTATCGCCTACTTGAATTGTGTCGCCCAGATCAGTTCAGGTGAAACAGCGCAGGCGGGAATCAGCAATAGTGCGACGATTCTGGGCTCCTATGGTGCAGCTATGATTTTCTCAACGGCGTTAGGCACAGGCGCGAATATGACGATCTCAGTCTCGGAAGTGTTTCCGGTCGCGGCAGCAGGTCCTGTCACTATTTATGCAAACGTTCGCGCCGCCGCCATCTCCAGCGGCAATGTTGACTTTTCTCAAGGCAGATTGCAGGCGATCTTCATTCCTACCGCATACTAAAGTTATGAAAACAATTTTCCTGACCGGTTTGGTTGCCACCGTCTTGTTATTACAAGCAGTTGCCGGTGATGATTATCATCAAGCAGGCAGCGCCGGTTCGGGACGTGCCGCCTCCACCGCCAGCCAATTGGAACAAATTATCGGCCAGACTGCTGTCGGCACTGCCGGTGAACTGACTTCCGGCTTTCTGGCTCTGCGACGACATCCCACCTTTGTTGCGGGGGATGCCGACGGCGACGGTATGGTCAATATCTCTGATGTCATTTACCTGATTCAGTATATCTTTAATGCGGGTCCCGCTCCGGAGCCGTTGGTCAGCGGTGACGCTGACTGCGACGGGTTGGTTAATATCGCCGATGTGCTTTTTTTAATAGTTTACATATTTGATGGCGGGCCGGCGCCACCGCCGTGTTACTGACGTACCAGTCTATTATCCCAATCCCAACTGTTTCATCTTGCGATACAGGTAGCTGCGATCAAGGTCGAGGCTGGCAGCGGCTTTGCTGATATTGCCCCCGCAGGCATTCATTGTCGCCTCGATATATTCCCTTTCAAACTGAGCAACCGCCTCTTTTAAGGGAAGTTGCGCACCCGTAGCCAAAACCAGATCGGGCGAAAGGAGTTTCTTTAGCTTCTCTACCGGTAATTGATCCGTTCGGGTGATAATCAACAAATGCTCGAGTATATTGCGAAGCTCACGCACGTTGCCGGGAAAATGATATCGTTGCAGGAGCGCTATGAATTCATCAGGCAATTCCGGCTGCGGCTTGCCCATCTGCGCTGATAACAGACCAAGATGGTGGCGAGCGATCGCGCCGATATCCTCCGGAATCTCCCGCAGGCTGGGCAAGGTTATGCTAAAAACATTGATTCTAAAGAAAAGATCGCGACGGAAACTGCCTTTCCTGATCTCCTCGGTCAGGTTGCGATTAGTGGCGCAGATCAACCGAAAATCGACCGGCACAGTCTCACTTCCCCCCACACGGCAGATTGTATGCTCTTCAAGGACACGCAGAAGTTTCGCCTGTAGCAAGGGGGGCATTTCGGCGATCTCATCAAGTAAGAGAGTCCCCGAACCCGCCTGCTCAAACTTCCCGATACGCCGTTGCACCGCACCGGTAAAAGCGCCCTTCTCATGGCCAAACATCTCCGACTCGATTAACTCGCCCGGTACGGCTGCCGCATTGATCGCGATAAAAGGTTGCAGTTGCCGCTTGCTGTGCAGATGAATCAGATTGGCGACGATCTCCTTGCCGGTTCCCGATTCACCCAGCAGCAATACCACCGAATCTGTCTCACTGACCGCCTTGATTTCCGTTTTCACCTGCTCGATCTTGGCGGACTCGCCCACCAGCGTAAAACGTGCCAGCGATTTTTGTTGTTCCTGATTGAGCTTTTGCTCCAGGGCGGCGGTTTTGAGGATATTTCTAATACATATTTCCACTTTTTCCGGGCTGACCGGCTTTTCCAGAAAGTCAGCAGCCCCCAGTTTGACCGCCCTGATCGCGTCCGTCAGGGTGGCGGCGCCTGATATCATAATCACAACCTGATCGGTGAACCGTGACCGGAACTCCTGGAGCAATTCGATGCCGTTCGTGTCTGGTAGAACCAGATCAAGAAGCACCAGGTCGATATTAGCGTTGTTGAGCCGCAGGGCTTCAGAACCACTGCCGGCGGTCACCACCGATAAGCCGCTGCCTCGCAGGTATTCTCCCAGAGTATCCAGGATGCGCCGGTCATCATCGACTATCAGTATCTGTGGCTGCTTCATTGCTCTCTCGTCGGCAGGAAAAACTTGAACACTGTGCCGCCGGTGGGATTGCGAAAATAAGCAATATCGCCGCCATGGTCAACTATGATTCTCCTCACTATCGCCAATCCCAGGCCGCTGCCCTCCGGCTTGGAGGAATAGAGAGGCGCGAAAGGATCAACACCCACGGCGACACCGTCGCCATCATCAAGCACGCTAAACCAGAGCTTCTCATCCCGGGCTTCGACCTGAATCCCAACCACTGTCGCCCGCGCCTGGTAGCTGTTGGTAATCAGGTTAAGCATTACCTGCCTGATCTGGTCGGGGTCACAATTCAATGATGGAAGTGAGTCGGCGGCAGCAAAATGGAGAGCGCCGCTCTTAATCTGCTCGGCGAACAGGTCGCCGATACTTTTCAGTATCCTGGCAACTTCAGTGCGTTTGAACCGGGGTGGCGGCAACTTGGCGAACTCGCTGAATCCCCCTAACAGTCGTTTCATTCGCCCTATCTCGGCCTGGATATCTTCCACCACGCCATCAAGCCTGTCGGAGTCGACCGCTCCTTCCCGCGCCAGGCGACGCAACTGCCCGGCGCTGGTCGCCAGCGGCATCAGGAAATTATTCAGTTCATGCGCAGTCTGGCGCGCAAAGAGCTGCCAGGCGGCTACCTGCTCGGTTGTTTTCAGTTTCCGTTCGGTTTCCTTGAGGTCGTCGGTCAGCCGATTGATGCCGGATACCAGGTCGCCGATTTCGTCATCATAGAAATAGGTGATTCGTTTGGGGATTTCACCGGCAGCGATTCGGCGCGCGGCAGCGGACATTTCCGTCACCGGTCGGGCGAGGTGACGGGAATAAAGATATCCCACCAACAGAGCAAAACCGCCAGCGCAGGCGACGAGAAGAAGGAAGATGTGAAGCAACTGTGAGCGGGCAGCGCTCCATTCAGCGGAATCGAATACGAATCTAATAGCGGCGATTTCCTCGCCAGCCACCCCTCCAACTTTGGTTTCCCTGACCAGGAATTCCCGCTCACCCAGATGAGCGCTGATGACCCCCTGATTGATCTCGACTGTTGCCAGTTCCGCCAGGGAACCGGCGAGTGCCTGGTCGCTGCGGGCGAAGATGATCCTGCGGCCACTAACAACTATCAGTCCGGCGAGATCAAAAAGCTCTATCTGGTAACCGCTCACCAGCCGGTCAAGCATCTGACCGATCACTAACTGACCGACAACTTCACCCCGATGGTAAACCGGCAGAGCGGCGATTGCGGCAATCCCTGGTTCCTCGGCGGCGGACAGCGCGGTCAAACCGGTGATGCTGCCCTGCTCGGCCACTGTCGGTAAACGGTAGGCGAAGCGCTCTATCTGATCGGCAAGCCCATGCTCACAGACCTTGATGCTTTCGCCTGCCTGCTTACCGCTGACCAGCGCAAACTGGAACTGGCCGGAGTGAATCCGACCTTGTAGTAAATGAGTAAGCTCTTCATGACGTTCGGGCAGGTCAAGGAGGCCGATCAGGAAATCCTTATCATTGGTAAGCTGGTGCGCCCGTTTCTCCAACAGCTCAAGTTGATTGTCAAGATAGAAGCCAAACGACCGCACCACCATCTGCGACTGCTTCAGGTAAGTATCCTGGTACCTTGAGTTGAGGTAAACGTAGAGCAGGAGCGACATCAAAACGATGGGGAGAATGGCCACCAGCAGGAATCCGGAGATGATTTTCGTCTTTAGTTTCATTCGTTTTTCATCAGGTAGAAGTCAGACACAGTAACGGCAGCATCAGGTTCGGCCAGACAACGCACTTCCGGTCGCGCCACAATAACCAGCCTGGTCATCCCCAGCGGCACTACCCTGATCTTTTCCGACAACATACGGGACGTTCCCTCATCCAGAATCAACAAATCGCGCGAAACCGGCTGATGGTCCTGCGGCAGCGAATCAGGCAGAGCTTCATACCATGATACTTCGGCCTGAGCAACCTGTTCGAGGAACTGAGCAAGGGAGCTTGTCAGCTTGGCGGCAGTTGCATCATCGTTATATAGTATGAACCCCAGGTTTATTTTTGCCGCATCGTTGCCGTCAACCAGTATCAGCTTGCCGCCGCACTGTTGCACCTCCCGTTCACAGCGCGCCGTCAGACCAGGAAACATTGCCATGCCATTAAAACGGCATTTCCGTTCGGCCGCATCAGTCCGCATCTGCGAAAAGAGGCTGGCGGCATGAGGTGGGTAACGCCCGAAGAACTGCTCCAGATGGCGTGGTGCTATAATACAAGAGGCTGGTCGCCCCTCTCCAGCGGTTAGGAATCCTTTCAGACAATACGAGAGTGCTGCGGGATAAAGATCATAATCGGGAAGGTCGATAAGCAAGAACCACTCAATCAAGTCGGCAGTCGGATAAATATCATAGCGGCATTTGGTATCGCTGTCGACCTCGGTTTCCGGCAGCAGCAACAACTGCAACCGCCCGACAGCCAGATCGATTTGTGCTTCAGCAAGATTCCGATAGTAGCGATAAGCGCGCCGGTTTAACGTGTCTGCGGTTGCGGCAGATTCATCATCAATAAGTGCTTCTTTCATGGTAACCGGTATGCCAACGAACAGCGTGTCGGGCGACAACTTGCCCCGATCCAAATAGACAGAAATGTTCAGGTTGGCGGCGAGCTTGATTGTCACTATTATCGAGTCAGGCAGCGGCTCAGAGATTACTATTCCCCCAGGCGCATCGGCCACCCGGCAGGTTGCCGCTATCCCGTCTGACGGTGTGATTTCGATAGTGAAGTCGGTGTTGACCGGTACTTCGCAGTCGCTCCAGAGATAAAGTTGCCCGTTACTTATGCGCAGCAGTTCCGCCGTGGTGAGCCATATCCGACTTGATTCCTTCTCTGTTTGAGAGAACGCGCTACTACCAAGAATGATAATTGTCAGAAAATATAGTAGTAGTGCAAATAGGAATCCGATTTCTGATTGCTGTCGGCGGAGTAGAGTCACGGTCTAATCAAGAGAGATTTGTCGAGGGTGTCAACAATCAATTTGATGTGAATGACGCGGGGGCGGGGCAATCTTTATTCGGCTCCTGGTGCCTTCGCCTCCTCAGGTTTGGGAATCTCAGCGGGCTTGATCACCAGGGTTCCCGGCAGATCGTGGGGGCCTTTCAGTTCATAATCGATCGGCAGGAACTTCTTCACCACCCAGAGATTAGTGAGGAGATGAGTGGTGATGCGGGAGACATTCATCTCCACCCGCTCGCCGCAGAGAGCGATATAAGGAATCAGTTGGTCGGCCAGATAGTTGTCGAGACAGACCGATTTGCCCAGGAAATTGTTAAGGTCTTCAACGGTACGATGAGCCACCTTTTCAGCGGGTATCCCTCTTTCGCCCAGAGTGGAGAATCCGGCCCTAACACGCTCAAATTCGGCGGTCAGGAAGAGAATAGTCCCCTTACCGGCAGCGGCGACATCCTTGATCTGGATATCCCCGCGCAGTTTCAGATTACGCAACGCTTTAAGCGCCGCCTTCATTTGCCGGTTTGCAACATTGTTGCCGATATTCGACGCCACCGAAAGGCCATAGATTCTTTTCAACTTACCCCGTTGATGAAACTGGTAGGGGGTCAGTTTCGGCAACGACTTGATGTGGCAGTAGATTTCACCGCCCCCTTCCGGGTACCAGCCCCATCTTTTGATTTTGAAGAAGGTCTGACAACCGAGCCGCTCCAGCACCGGCAGGAAAACCTGTCTAATATAGCTGGCCGGCGGTGACCAGGGAACATGGGTTCCGCCCTGGATGGTTATATGCGATTCACCTCTCACGAAGAGCAGGGGCAATAGAACCGTCTGAAACACCAGTGTCGCCGATCCGGCAGACCTCTTGTGCTCAGCGACATTGAAGCTGTACTTGCCCGCCTTCGCTTTGTTGGGGCGGAAAAAGAGCCGCTCCGAGTTGATCTCCGCTCCTTCGACCTTGCCGTTACAGATTGCCTGGCAGGCCTTCACGGCAGTCAGATGCTGCGGCATCAGACCGGGGTACTTGCGGTTCTTGCGGATATTGACGATCTCCACCGGCACTCGCAGATGGGTGGAAAGGGATATCGCCGTCCGTAGAATCTGACCGCCCCCTTCGCCGAAACTGCCGTCAATACGAACATATGAACTGTCCCTGTTTCCCATTGAGAGGCAAGCTACAAGCTTATTAGCCTGTGGTCAAGACGAAATTATCAAATCAGGATTTGCCTCATAGCCTCAATTGTCTGATTCTGGGACATGGCTACTCTGAAGAACTTCTGGTTGGCCGCTCTGCTGCTTGCTCTCCTTTCTCTGACAGCTTGCAGCAAAGAGAGTAAGACAATCAAGAGCTGCTCCTTTGTCGCTTCAGGAAAGAATTCGCTGTTTGAACAAACCAGAGAACGTTACCAGGTAGAGTATGACAGTCTCGCAGCCGGCATCTTTATTAAGTCAATTGAGGGAATCACGCAGACCAGGACTGCCTGTTGGCTCTATTATGTCAACAGCCAGCCGGGCAGGATTGCCTCGAATCGTTACTTCCCCACTCCGGGTGACACAGTTGAATGGCGGCTGATTTCAGGTTACTGATTGGCTGCATCGCAGGATTGGCCGCAGGACGAGACCTGTGGCAAAGAGTATTATGGCGATCAAGTGGTTGTAGGTAAATGATATACCGGCAATCATCGTCACCATCTCCGGCTCGTAGTACCTGACATACTCAATCAGATAACGGAAAAACGCCTCAATTATGAGCAGATAACTGAAAGTGGAGCCGTAGAATCTCTTGGCTTTTTCCCGCTTGTGCAGAAAGAGGAAGAGAATGAGGCCATAAAGGGAGGAGTACAACTGCGCCGGATGCAGGCATTGCCCGCCGAAATGGAAGTATGGTATCGAGCCTTCCGGAAAATGCACACACCAAGGCAGATCAGTCGGTGTGCCGAAACAACAACCATTGAGAAAACAGCCGATGCGGGTGAGAAAGATGCCGAGCGCTATCGCCGGAGCAAAGATGTCGAAAATCTGCCATAATCTTTGCTTCTTCACCAGGCAATAGACGACAGCGGAAACGATGGCGAAAATTACGCCGCCATAGAGATTAAGACCGGCAATACCGATCTGCGTGCCGGAAGCGAACGGATTGAAAGCATTGAGAAAATCGTCAGCGAACTCTGACCAGTGAAAAAGCACATAAGAAAGGCGGGCGCCGATGATGGCAAAAACGATGACAATAAAGCCGAGGTTAAGAACGATGTTCTGATCGATGCCCTCCCGCCGTGCTCGTTTTCGGATGTAATAGAGACCGATAAAGAAGGAAAGCGCCAGCATCAGGCCATAGGATCGTAGCGCTATCGAGCCAACTCGAAATATCTCCGGAAACATATTGTCTCCTCCCTTAGGCAGCCAAGATATTCGGCGGCGGTCGATTCGCAAGCAGCTTTATTCATCAACTGTATCAGAAAATTTGCGGCGACGCACGTTGCCCTCAACCACCAGGGTAATCTCACCTTTCAATTTGCGTCCCTCAAGCTGTTCCCGCATTTTCTCAATATCGAGCCTGATTATCTCTTCAAACTTCTTGGTCAATTCCCGACAGAGCGCCGCCTGGCGGTTACCGAGCACAGCCACCAACTCATCCAACAGCCTATGAAGCCGATGCGGCGACTCGTAGAAGATCAGGGTTTCGCGCCGGTCGGCGACTGATGCCAGAATAGCCTTCCGCTTGCCGGCTCGCGGTGGCAGAAATCCCAGGAAAATGAAGCTGTCGGTCGGCAAACCGCTGACCGACAACGCCGCAGCCAGAGCGGTCGCGCCTGGTATCGCCACCAGCTTGACACCTTCCGCTATCGCCTGGCGCGCTACGACAAACCCGGGGTCAGAGATCGCCGGTGTACCGGCATCGCAGATTACCGCGCCATCTTCACCCGTCATGATCCGTTTGATGATTCGCTCGGCGACGCGACGTTCGTTAAAGTCACGATAGGAGAGAAGCGGTTTCCTGATACCGAGATGCTTCAACAGGATGCCCGACTTCCGGGTATCCTCGCAAGCGATGAAGTCCACTCCGGCGAGAACCTTGACCGCCCGATAAGTGATATCGTCCAGGTTGCCGATTGGCGTAGCCACCAGGTATAGGGTGCCGCACGAGTTCATGTCAAGAGAACTAACCAGGATTGGCGGATATTGACAACGGAAATCTGCCGGATCACATCTTGCCGGCGAGAATGGGATTGACAGCGGATGACCCCCTGTCTATATTAAGCCGTTAAATTAATGGATAAAGGGAGAAGGGATTGACATGGCTTCAGTTAATAAGGCAATTTTGATCGGTAATCTGGGCAAGGACCCGGAACTGCGCTACACGCCGGGTGGCGCCTCTGTTTGCAATCTCTCGCTTGCCACTACTGAGAAGTGGCGCGACAAGCA
>JAGLUH010000186.1 GCA_023134875.1 Candidatus Zixiibacteriota bacterium | reverse complement strand
GTTACGGCATTCTTAGTGCCGTTGATGGGTTCCTCGATCAATGTGGCGCTGCCCGCCATTGCCGCCGAGTTCGCTATGGATGCGATCATGCTCAGTTGGGTGGCTACCGCTTTCCTGCTGACTTCCGCCATATTTCTGCTGCCGGTAGGCAGGTTCGCCGATATTTTTGGCCGCAAGAAGGTATTTACTGTCGGTATGGTCATCTACGCGCTATCATCAGCTCTTTCCGCCTTTGCCACCTCAGGCATGATGCTGATTGCTTTTCGAGTATTGCAGGGATTCGGCGCCGCCATGATCTTCGGCACCGGTATTGCCATTCTCACCTCGGTCTATCCGCTTGGCGAGCGAGGGCGGGTACTGGGTATCAATGTCGCCGCGGTATATTCCGGTTTGTCACTGGGGCCGTTCTTCGGTGGTTTTATGACAGAACAGCTCGGCTGGCGCAGCTTGTTTCTCGCTCATGTACCAATCGGCCTGATCGTCATTGTCGTAATAATCTGGAAACTGAAAGGGGAATGGGCGGAAGCAAAAGGGGAGAAATTCGACATTACCGGCGCTGTGGTCTATGGCCTGGCGTTGCTCGCGTCGATGTACGGGGTTTCCCTGCTGCCGGAACTGCTGGGAGTGTGGTTGATTGCCTTCGGACTGATCATGCTGCTGCTGTTCATCCTGTGGGAAAACAGGATGCGTTTCCCTTTGCTAGATATTCGGCTTTTCACCAAAAACCGTGTCTTTGCCTTTTCCAGTCTGGCGGCATTCATCCATTACGGCGCCACCTTTGCTGTCTCCTTTATGATGAGCCTTTACCTGCAATATATCAAGGGCCTCAGTCCCCAGGAAGCCGGCCTGGTGCTGGTCTGTCAGCCGGTAGTGATGGCGTTCTTTTCGCCATTGGCCGGTCGTCTTTCCGACCGAATCGAACCGCGCTTTGTCGCTTCGTCGGGGATGGCAGTCACAGCAGTGGGTTTGGGATTGTTGACCTCTGTTGGCAATGATACCTCCCTGACTTATGTGATCAGCGCGCTCCTGGTGCTGGGTCTGGGCCTCGCCCTTTTCTCATCACCTAATACCAACGCTATCATGAGTTCGGTCAACCGACGCCTCTACGGCGTAGCTTCCGGGACAGTCGGCACCATGCGCACTGTCGGCCAGGTGATCAGCATGGGTATCGCCATGCTGGTCTTCGCTTTTTATATTGGTCATGTGGAAATCACTCCGGATAAGTACCCGCACTTTCTGCAAAGCGCCCGCCTTATCTTCATCATCTTCGCAGTGATGTCCGGTCTCGGTATTATGGCCTCCATGGCTCGAGGAGACATCCGTAATCAGCAATCTTCCGCTTTGCCGGCTGACCACAACATAGACATCACCTAATCCTACGGTTGCTTAATTAGCAGGGAAGTTACCTTTGAGACGATTCGCCTCCTCGGGAGGTGCCTGTAAATTCGTTTGACTTTTGGGCAAGAAGAAGATATTCATAATAAACTGGAATCTGGACTTACCAGATAGCAGTTACATAGTACTAGCGTGGCGAGTCATCTTGTCACGTTTGCGCCGGAGAGGTGGCCGAGTGGCTGAAGGCAGCTGCCTGCTAAGCAGTTAACGGGGAAACTCGTTCCGGGGTTCGAATCCCTGCCTCTCCGCTTGTAACTTCTGGCCCCACAACGGGTTATAGTGCATATGGTTTTGGCGGAGAGGAGAAACCTCGAACCCAGCTATTGTTAGTCCCACTCTGTTCTGGGCATTCGCACACATTAGGTAGAGGCTCACATCTTAGTTCTAGTCGATGACCCATTCGACTGAGTGATGTCCCTCTGAGGGCGCCAACCCCGGACACAATTGTGGGAGCTCTTGCAGCCCGTTGTATGTCTGTGAATTACGAGTAGGCTATTGTTAGCTTTCGGATTTGCACTCTCCAATTGCTTTGATGTTTTATGGTGTCTTTTGATGAGATCATTCGCAGCAGTAGAGTTTTGATGGGCCACATCAAACGATTCGACGAGTACTGAACAGTCAATGGAAGATGGTGGCGGCAAAGAACTGAACTGACCTCCCAGTCTGCGTGATGTTGTATCTCACCTCCAGAGCAGTTTGGCACTCTCTTTACAGGTCAACTGCCATTTAGACAATATAAGATGCTGATTGTCTTTGGCGAACATTGCTACTCCCTCTTAATACAATGTGGCTTTTCTGAGTCAAGTTGCTATATTCGTCCTCAAGGGAGAATGGAAACACTAGTGACCGGAAAGACTATTCTCATCGTTGAAGACGAGCAAGATATTGTCGAACTAATAACATATAACTTGGAGCGAGAAGGCTTCAGGATTGATTCTGCGGGCACTGGTGAAGATGGGCTGAAGACCGCAAAAGCCAACAGCCCTGATTTGATACTTCTTGACCTGATGCTACCCGGCATGAACGGTTTGGATGTCTGTCGCGTCCTCAAGGCCGATGATGCTACATGTCATATCCCAGTCATTATACTCACTGCGCGAGATGAAGATGTTGACATGGTCACAGGTCTGGAAGTTGGTGCCGACGACTACGTCACCAAACCGTTCAGCCCCAGAGTTCTTATAGCACGCGTTCGCGCAATGCTGCGTCGCCACGAGGCAACCAGAGAGGTTGGTTCGCCTATTCACGTGGGAGAAGTGACTATAGACCCGGGGCGGCATCGGGTGATTGCCGGCGGTAAGTCAATCGAGTTCACATTCACCGAGTTTAAGCTTCTCGTGAAGCTGGCCCGCCATCCGGGCTGGGTATTCAGTCGGTCACAACTCATCGATGAGCTAAGAGACGACCAGTATGTTATTGCTGATCGCGCTATAGATGTCCAGGTTGCAAACCTCAGGAAGAAGCTCGGTGAATACGGTCACTACATTCAGACCGTCAGAGGTGTCGGCTACCGGATGCAGGAGATACCATGAAGCGCCGCAAGCTACTGTGGAAAGTATATCCCTACTATTTTATTATTATCGTTATTTCGTTAGTATTGACCGCGCTCTATGCATCGCACGAAATACACCGCACGTATGTTGACGAAATCACACGTACTCTGGAGGTGCGCGCACGACTCGTTGATAGGCAGCTAAGGCACCTGCTGTTAGAGTCGGACACTACAGTACTTGATCGTCAATGCAAGGAACTCGGGAGACTCTCGAACACCAGGATCACAGTGGTCGACGCTGACGGTGTTGTCTTGGGCGATTCCGACGAGGACCCTCAATCCATGGAGAATCATGGTAACCGTCCGGAGATTATGCGCGCATACACCGGCGAGGTCGGTGTTGAAACCCGTTTCAGCAACACCCTCCAAAGAACCATGATGTACGTTGCCGTACCGGTTGAAGAAAACGGAGAGATAGTCGGTGTTGTGCGGACGTCCTACGCCGTTACTACGGTGAAGCAGACTCTGGGCGCACTGTACGGCAAATTTGTTGTCAGTGGCATAATAATCACAATCATAGCTACTATTGTCAGCCTGGTTGTTTTCCGGCAACTGACTCGTCCCTTAAAAGAACTGCAGGAGGGCGCTGAGCGTTTTGCCCGTGGTGATCTGGCGTTAAAGCTGCCGGTGCCGGATACTGAAGAGATAGCCGCCCTGGCTAAATCAATGAATCGAATGGCAGCAGAGCTTGATGCACGCATTCGCACAATAGTCCAAGAGCGAAACGAACGCGAGACCATTCTCGCCAGCATGTCAGAAGGCATATTAGCATTGGATACCCACGAAAAGATTGTCACTCTCAACAGGATGGCTGCTGATTTTCTCGGATTACATCTCGAACAAGCTCCGGGCAAGCTGATCCATGAGGTGGTGCGAATTGCTGATTTGCATGATTTCATAGAAAAATGCTTCAGCAGTCACAATGTAGTCGAAATGGAGATTACCCTACCGGGCAAAACAGAACGGTGTCTCCAGGTCCGCGGTACCGTTCTTAATGACGTCTCAGGCAACTGCGCAGGGGTCGTGCTGGTTTTTAGTGATATTACGCGCATGAAAAAGCTGGAAAACATCCGTCGTGATTTTGTTGCCAATGTCTCTCACGAGCTCAAGACACCAATCACTGCCATCACTGCCTCAGTAGAGACGCTTCTTGACGACGACGGGGACAGCCAGCAAAACAACCGGCGCTTCCTGGAGATGATCGCCAGGCATGCAGACCGTCTCAACAGCCTTGTAGAAGACTTGTTATCCCTGGCGCGGCTTGAGGCTGAATCAGAACGGGGCGATGTCAATCTCACTCGAAACCGACTAACCGACATTTTGGAGTCATCAGTGCAGGCATGCCGGGAGCAGAGTATTCACTACAATACTACAATCACCCTCACTTGCGGTTCCGACCTGGAAGCTAACCTGAATCCGGTGCAACTGGAACAGGCTGTTACCAATCTGATCGACAACGCCATCAAGTATAGCGATGCAGGAGCGACAGTCTCGGTTGATGCAAGTATCTCGGGCGACGAGATAATCATCTCCGTTCAAGACCAGGGATGCGGCATCGAGGAAAAGCATTTGCCCCGGCTCTTTGAAAGGTTCTACCAAGTCGACAAAGCGAGAAGCCGCAAGGCTGGGGGGACAGGATTGGGACTGGCTATCGTCAAACATGTTGCCCTGGCTCATGGCGGGCGGGTAAGCGTTGATAGTTCTCCCGGCGTGGGCAGTGCCTTTCGCATCCATATCCCCAGAACAAAGTAATCTCTGTGACCGCTTTCTCTTGATGTGATGGCGGTTACTACTCATTAAATACACGGAAAATTTACTTTCTCTTAATAAAACCTTAACAATCATTCGCTTCACTTGGTCGAGGATGAATTGGACACATTAACATTTCCTGGAGGAGAAATGAAACGAAAGTTACAGAACAATCGTGTCCTGACACTGGTCATAGCACTAACTGCCGTGACCGCTTTTTCAAGATCCCTGGAAGCCTCTGATTGGTGGGAAGAGATCAGGCTCAAGGGGGATTTCCGCTATCGATATGAAATGATAGACAAGGAGGACAAAGATTCTCGCCAGCGACACCGCATTCGTGCTCGGTTCGGTATCTACGGAAAAGTGTCTTCTTGCGCTAAAGTTGGTATCCAACTGGCAACCGGATCGAACGATCCTGTCTCCACCAACCAGACATTGGACGATTCTTTCAGTACCAAGCGCATCGGTCTTGACCTGGCTTATCTGGAGGCCGGCCTTCAGAACGTTCCAGGATTGACGATGCGGGCTGGGAAGTTCAAGAATCCATTCTTCAAACCAGGCAAATCAGAGCTTCTCTGGGATTCTGACTGGAATCCGGAGGGCGGTGCGGTAACATTTGAAAGGGCAAACGACAAGGTCACGCTCACCATGATCGCTGCTGGTCTGTGGATTGATGAGCGCTCTTCGAGCGACGATTCATACTTGACTGCCGGTCAGGGTGTGGTTCGTCTCCACTTCAATGAGAAAAAATCGAGTGTCGCCGTAGGCGGTGGGTTTTTCAACTACATCAACACTCAAGGATTTGCTCCCTTTTTCGACCCGGATGACCCAATGGGTAACTCAGTGACGACAGTCGAGGAAGATGGTGGAACCGCGCTTTACTATGCAAGTGGTTTCAAGATCCTCGAACTTTTCGGTGAAGCCACTCACAAGTTTGAAAAGATACCGGTCACGGTTATGTTGCACTATGTCAGTAACACTGCTGCGGATAATCTCAAGACCGGCTGGCTGGTTGGTCTGCGTGTGGGAAAAGCCAAGAAACCAGGCATGTGGGAATTCCGCTATAACTATCGCGAGGTTGAGAAGGATGCGGTCGTCGGGATGTTCACAGACTCAGATTTCCGGGGAGGTGGCACTGACGCCAAGGGTCATGAGGTAGGCGCCGCCGTACAGTTGGCTAAAAACATAGCATTCAAGGTCTCATATTTCATAAATGAGATCGGACTTGAACGTGAGGAGATGGAGGGTTTCAAACGGCTTCAGGTAGACCTGCAACTTAAGTTCTGAAAATGAACTTACATAATAGCCGTATTTTGGCCCTCCATACTAATATGGTGAACCAAAGTAGAGAAAATTGAAACAGCGAGGTAGTTACGATGAGAACCATTTTGACCATCGCAGTCATGTTGACGCTGCTTGCCGGAATACTGCTGGCCGGCACCACCATCACTATCAAAGGCTCGGATACTCTGGTGCGGTTGGGTCAGCGCTGGGCTGAAGAGTACATGAAAAAGAATAAAGATGTTGTCATTCAAGTTTCCGGCGGTGGCTCTGGCACCGGTATCGCCGCCCTGCTGAATGGGTCAACCGATATCTGCGAGGCGTCCCGTGATATGAAGGAGAAAGAATACAAGCTGGCTGAGAAGAAAGGAATCAAGCCTTATCGGGTTTCAGTTGCCTTAGACGGAATCGCCGTATTCCTGCACAAAGCAAACCCGGTCACGGAACTCAGCTTTGCTCAGCTAAAGGGTATCTACACCGGCGCTATTACCAATTGGAAGGAGATCGGTGGTAAGGATACTCGGATCATCCTCTATGGTCGTGAAAACAACTCCGGTACTTACGCCTTCTTCAAGAAAAAGGTTCTTAACAAAGAGGACTATTCCGAATACACGCAGACTCTACCGGGTACAGCAGCCGTGGTAAACGCGGTTTCCAAGGACAAGCATGGAATCGGTTATGGTGGTATCGCTTGGGCTAAGGGGGTCAAATACGCAGCGGTTCGTAAGAGTGACAGTACTGCAGCAATATCGCCATCCGTCGAGACAGTCTCGGACGGCACTTATCCGATATCGCGCGACCTCTATTGGTTCTTTAATGGTGTACCTACGGGTGAACTGAAGAAGTTGCTCAATTGGGCTCTTTCAGAAGAAGGGCAGAAGCTCGCTGCAGAGAGCGATTATGTCCCTTTGCCGAAAGAACGGGCGCTGGCAAACATGGTGCCGTAATACCGGCTGGTATAGATTCTGGATCGGTTGAACAAGTGGCTCAACCATAGGACCAGACATGCGACAATTGAAGTTCAAGCCCAAATCCAGGATACGCGAATTCGTCGGAGAGAAACTCATCTCCGTCAACGCGTATGCGGCCCTGATTGTTACCCTGCTGATTTTCATTTTCGTCTTCAAAGAAGCTATTCCCATATTCACAGACAGCATCATCCAGGAAGAAGCCGCTCCTGATAAGATGGTCTTCAAGCAGCAGTTCTACGAAGGACGCGAAGCAAAATGGTCCTGGCAACCGACCTCCGACGTGCCCAAGTACTCACTCATGCCTCTGTTTATCGGTACTCTCAAGGCCGCAATAATAGCCATGCTGTTTGCCGTACCACTCGGCGTCGGAGCGGCGATCTATTCCTCAGAGTTTGCGCCCAAGCGCTTGCGTGAAATCATCAAGCCGGCCATCGAGATGCTCGCCGCCATACCATCAGTCGTACTTGGGTTTTTTGCCCTTATGATTCTGGCTACGTTTCTGCAAAATGTCCTGGGACTAACCTTTCGATTAAACGCACTTAACGCCGGCATTGCGCTGGGGCTGGCTGTCATTCCCATCGTGTTCACTATTGCCGAGGACGCCATGACCTCAGTGCCGCGTGCACTTCGCGATGCTGCTACCGCTCTCGGCGCCAATACCTGGCAGGTTTCATTGACGACAGTCTTGCCGGCGGCTATTCCTGGGATAGCGGCAGGTATCGTTCTCGGTTTCGGACGAGCCGTGGGAGAGACCATGATCGTACTGATGGCTTCCGGGAACGCTGCTATCGTATCCGCCAGTTTTCTTGATTCCGTAAGAACATTTTCCGCCACCATTGCCGCCGAACTGGCGGAAGTGGTGTTTGGTGGCACGCACTACACCGTTCTGTTTTTCATCGGCTCACTGCTGTTCGTTTTCACTTTCCTGATTAACCTGACCGGCGACTTCTTCCTCGTAAGACTCAAGGAAAAGATGCAAGGCAGAACGACATGAAAATACTTCAGCCTACCCTCCCCGTCGGACCGGTCAGAGTTATCGACTCGCTGGATTTCAAGCCAAAGAGCACCGGTATGATTCCTCGCGGTCTAACTCTGGCCGCCGTCCTTATTATCCTCGCCATGCTGGCGATTATCATGGGTAATATCTTTATTGGCGGTGTTGGCACGATAAGCTGGGAGTTTCTTACGCATCCGCCGGAGCAGGGCATGAAAGCCGGCGGCATCTTCCCCGCGATCTTTGGAACCGTTGCCCTGGTGATTCTGATGGTTATTGCTGTCATTCCCGTGGGCGTCTTTACCGCCATCTATCTTCACGAATACACCAACCCAAAGTCGCGGGTCACACGATTGATTCGGGTAGCAATAAACAACCTGGCTGGAGTACCATCGATTGTATTTGGACTGTTTGGTCTCGGCTTCTTTATCGGCTTTGTCGGAGGTGGCTTAGATGCTGTGTTCTTTCCCGACGATGGTCCGGTCTGGGGACAACCGGCTATCATATGGGCAGCTCTGACCCTGGCCTTGCTGACTCTTCCAGTAGTTATCGTGTCCACCGAGGAAGCGCTTCGCACCATCCCAACAGAGCTTAAAGAAGCCAGCTACGCCCTTGGCGGCACAAAGCTGCAAACAATCTGGCGTATTATAATCCCACAAGGCCTGCCGGGCATACTTACTGGATCGATTCTCGCGATCTCTCGTGGGGCGGGAGAGGTTGCCCCGATTATGTTCACCGGCGCAGCCTACTACCTGCCCTACCTGCCAGCTAAACTGAACGATCAGTTCATGGAATTGGGCTATCACATCTACGTGATGGCAACCCAGTCACCTGACGTGGAGGCCACCAAGCCGATCTTGTATGGAACGGTGCTCGTACTATTGGCCTTGACCTTTGCATTGAATTCGGTTGCGATCCTGATTCGATCGCGCGTGAGAAAGAAACGGGCAAATGTATAATGAGATGTCAGATTTGAGCGTGCGAGTAGCAAAGACCGACATATCCAGCGACGCGGCCGAAAAGTTGCAATACAAGATAATTGTAGAGCAACTGGACTTCTTCTATGGTGACATTCAAGCTCTCTTTGATATCTCCATGAATATCGAGCAAAACCGCGTAACTGCCCTCATCGGACCATCGGGCTGCGGCAAGTCGACTTTTATCCGTACGCTCAATCGAATGAACGAGACCATCCCCGGTACGCGGATGGAAGGCAAGGTGTTGCTTGACGGATGCGATATATACCAGGACTTCGATGATCCCTCACAGATTCGCACCCGGGTCGGTATGGTATTTCAGAAATCGAATCCATTTCCCAAATCCGTTTTTGAGAATGTCGCCTACGGACTGCGGGTCAATGGAATTAAAGACAGGAATCTGATTGCCGAGGTGGTTGAGGAGTCTCTCAAGCGGGCGGCGCTCTGGGATGAAGTTAAAGACAAGCTTGATAATAGTGCTTTCACGTTTTCCGGCGGTCAACAACAACGACTTTGTATCGCCCGAGCGCTGGCGATCAGGCCGGAAGTAATTTTGATGGATGAACCAGCGTCAGCCCTGGATCCGATTTCCACAGCTAAAATCGAAGACTTGATCGGTGAACTTCGGCAGCACTATACTATCGTGATTGTGACACATAACATGCAGCAGGCGGCGCGAGTCTCCGACCATACTGCTTTCTTCTACGAGGGGAAACTGATCGAAGACGGGCCAACAAAGGAGATATTCACTCGCCCGAAAAAGAAGAAAACCGAAGATTACATCACCGGTCGATTTGGATAGAGAAAAGAGGTTAGTATGACCATACACTTTCAGAATGAGATTGAAAAACTAAAGAAGAAGATACTTCACGTGGCTGCCATAGTTGAGGGAAATCTGCAAAAGGCAGTCAGATCGATCACCGATAATAGCCTGCAACTGGCCAATGAAGTCATTGACTCCGACCTGGTGGTTGATTCCCTGGAAGTCGAAGTTGAAGAGGAATGCCTGAAAATCCTCGCATTGCACCAGCCGGTGGCGGCTGATCTCAGGTACATCATTGCCGTTCTGAAGATCAACAATGATCTGGAGAGAATAGCTGACCTGGCAGTCAATATCGCCGAACGGGCTGAAACATTGGCTTGCCATAGCACCATACCGGTGCCGTTCAACCTGCCTGGTATGTTGGATATGACAGTAAAGATGGTAAGAGACAGCGTGGACGCCCTGGTTTCATGCGACATCCACCGAGCACGACAAGTATGCTCTGACGATGACGAAATCGATGACCATCATAAGAACGCCTTCAAAACCATTCAAGAGCAAATACAGTTGAATCCGGATTTTACCGAATACTTCGTCAGCCTCTTGAGTGTATCAAGAAACCTGGAACGAATTGCTGACCATGCTACCAACATCGCTGAGGATATCATCTACATGATTGAGGGAGAAATCGTGCGCCACCAAGGCAAAAGCACTGACGCCTAGTGTAACGATTGACAAATAGG
>JAGLUH010000185.1 GCA_023134875.1 Candidatus Zixiibacteriota bacterium | reverse complement strand
CGTGGTGGATAGCACTTGGTGGCTCCAGGCCTCCATCTGTCGCGGGTATGATGGTAACGGAATTTGCACGTTGTGGTATTATGACTCGATTGAGATCGCTACCACTTACTATGACACCGTTGGTGCCCTGACTCAGGAGTGGGAGTTCGTGGACGCTCGCGTCATGGGAAGTTCCCACGGCGTCATCAGGATTAGCGGTATGGCTGAGACGGGGGGGCCGCCGCCCCTTACTCCGGCATTTCCGCAGGGCATCGACACCCTGATCTGGATCTATGCGCAAACCAACGGCCCGTTGGGCGATTCGCTTTGCGATAGTGTTGATATCTTGACGATGTTCAGCCGCACGGAGACACACTTCTCCAACACCTACGGTGAAAAAATCGGCTGTGACTACGAGTGGGTAGTCGACACCTTCTATTTCAACTGCGCCCAATGGGTTGGCGATACCTGTGTCGCCTGGTTCGATACTATCTATGATTCGATCTATGCTTGTATTATTGACACCACCAGAGTCATTCTGCTGGGCGACACCATCGATTTGGTCTGTTGCGACTGGCTGCCGGGAGATGCTGATTACAACGGTATGTACAACATTGCTGATGTCGTGTATCTCATAGATTATATCTTCGCCGCCGGCGCGCCACCGATGCCGGTTGTGTTAGCCGGCGATGCGGACTGCAACGGTCTGGTCAATGTCGCGGATATTGTGCACTTGATTTCCTATATCTTCGGCGGCGGCCCAGTACCTTGGTGTACCTGCGAATGGTTACTGGAACATTACCCATAAGGACAAGGGAAACCGGGCAGGTTTCTGGCGCCAGTTGCCCGGCTTAACTGAGAACGAATTGTGACTGAGAAAGATGAAAACTAAGATGATATATATTTTGAGAAACAGTGTGAAAGGAGGTGAGAAGGAATAAAGCTGAAGAGGCTTAAACGTTCAACCACCAATTCGGGATAACAGACAGAGACTCCAACAAGTGATGTTTCTGTTTATCTCGCTGCTTGAAAGGGCTTGCAGAATGACAAGGTTTCTTTCGAGCTAAAGCGAGGGGGACAAGATGGTATTAGGTGAGTGTTAACCTAATTACCATAAAAAAGCTGTTTGAGCAACTTAAATTATTTAAGGAGCACAAAATGAGACGGCTTAGTTACGTTTTCGCGTTAGCTACTACGTTTATGCTTCTTCTTTCTTTCAACGCGTTTGGAACTGGTGTCGGTGATTACTGTGTTCATATTTCCAACGGTATCACCCCTGATGTGGCGTACATCAACTTCGCCAACGTTTTTGAGATTCACATCGCCAACGATGCCGTACTGGGAGGCATGTCGCCGGCAATCGAGATCACCATTGACAACCCAAGCACCTGGAACTTGACGTACGGCCTCTTTCCGGCACCGCCGGATGCGCCACCGCACTACATTATTCAAGAAGATCCTGCCGTTGCCGGCGTCTGGACCCTGCCCTACCTTCAGGTGGTTAGTGATTTCAATCTGCCCTCTCCTAATCACCTGATGCTTGGTGGCGCAGCAATGTCTGGCGGCGGTCTGCCAATCAGTGCGACGAGCAGACTGTGCTACAGCTGCGAGTTTACTCCGACCGGCGCAGAAGTTGCCGGCAATTTCGTTTGGGTCGTGCCTTATTTCTACCCGCCGGCCGGCACCTGGACCTTTGCTGACCCTGGCGGCTATCCTCCTGATTTCTGCGGTACGCCGGTTGCCAGCGAGGCAAACCCGGTTGCCCCTCCGGTGAAGTTCCCCATTCTGGCAGTGGTATGTCAGCCTCCGATATGGGTAACCACTCCGGCGGCCACTGTGAGCCGTAACCACTGCATGGACTACGACTTCACGTTCCTGGCCACTGAGGGTGGCAACATTCCACCGGCCAATCCGGTAACCTACACGGCTACTCTTGGCACCATTGGCCCGACCTCTGGTGCGTTCCACATGGCAGCTCCTGATCTCTGTGGCAGCGACCCTGTTACTGTCACGGCGACGAACACCTGCGGGGGGGTTGCGAACTACCCGTTCGCCATCACCTGGACGGGCGCGGCTCCGTCGATCACCGATTATCCGACCGGTACTCCGGGCGGCAAGGTCGCCAAGGGCAACCCCTGGAGCTACACCCTCGTCGCTACCGATCCTGATCTGTGTGACAACCTGACCTGGTCTGTCGTCTGGGTGAGCACTGACCCTGCCCCGCCGAACGATCCACCGGTTGGTGGATACGGTATTACCAACCTGGGTATGTTCACTTTCAACACCCATGACAACGACGGCGATAAGACCTTCACCTTTGAGGCGACTGTCGACGACAACTCCGGTTGCGCCAAGACGACCGCTTCCGTGCAGTTCACGGTTGAGGTGCTGGCTACCGAGCCCTTCCTGATCCAGATCGAAAAAACTCACATGACCCTGCAGGGTCACTATGAGTATGTTTCGATCTGGAAGATCATGGGTTCCGAGTTGATGGGCGGTTTCGACTTCCTGATAGGTTATGATGCGTCAGCGCTAACCTTCATGTCCGCTACAATCGGTGCGGCCATTGACCCGGGCGGTTGCGGCTGGGAGTACTTCACCTACCGCTTCGGTCCCATGGGCAACTGCACCGGCCCCTGCCCGTCCGGCTTTGCGCGTTTTGTTGCCATTGCCGATCAGAACAACGGCCCGAACCATCCGACCTGCTTCCTTGTCCCGAACGGCGGCGAGTTGGTCAACATGAAGTTCCTGGTCACCAATGACCATACTTTCAACGGCATGTATGTGCCGATTCGTTTCGTCTGGCAGGATTGCGGTGACAACGGTATCTCCTCGATGACAGGTGATACCCTGTGGATCTCCTATCAGGTCTTCGACTACGAGTGGACCGGCAGTCTTACCGATCCGAACTACGAAATCACCGGGATCGACACCAGTTTTGGTTTTGGCTTCTACTTCGGTGGCGCCCATGCCGATTGCGCTATCCCGAGCCCGGATCCACTTAAACCGGATCCGCTCCGCTTCATCATATTCTGGAACGGCGGTATTGACATTGCCGACCACGACTCGATTGACGCCAGAGGCGACATAAACCTCGATGGTCTTGCGAATACCATCGCCGACGCGGTGCTGTACACGAACTACTTCCTGTATGGCATCGGCGTATTCCATATCGCCCTTGATGGTCAGATCGCGGCTTCCGACGTCAACAACGACGGTCTGGTGCTCACGGTTGGTGACCTGGTCTATCTGATCAGAATCATCGTCGGTGACGATCTGCCGTACCCGAAACTGGCTCCGTTTGCCAGCACTGTTGATGTCAATGTGGCCAATGGCGCGGTTTCGACCGACGCTGCCAGTGATCTTGGCGCTGTCCATGCCATCTTCAACGTGAATGGCGCTTATGACATCGTCAATCACACTGACATGGACCTGCTGTCGGCCGAGAGCAATGGTGAGCTGAGAGTTCTGGTTTATTCCGGTTTTGACAACATGACCAATCGCATTCCGACTGGTGAGAACGATCTGTTCACCGTCAACGGTGATGTCGAGCTGGTTAGGGTTGAGATTGCGGATTACAACGGTAATATGCTGACCGCCAACGTCAGCAAGACCGCTCTGCCGCAGAACTTCAGCCTGTGTCAGAACGTACCGAACCCATTTAACCCGACCACCAAGATTACCCTTGAGCTGCCGGAGATCACTGACTGGTCACTGGGCATCTACAATGTTGCCGGTCAGTTGGTGAAGAGTTTCAACGGCACCGACGAGGGTAGCGTGACGGTTACCTGGGATGCTTCGAACGTTGCCAGCGGTATCTACTTCTACAGAGTTACCACTGACAAGTTCACCGACACCAAGAAGATGATACTGATG
>JAGLUH010000184.1 GCA_023134875.1 Candidatus Zixiibacteriota bacterium | reverse complement strand
CCCCTACAAGTTGAATCCAGCACCTTGCTTTCAGACTTCTCTCTCAGCTCTGTTCCCATTGCAACACACTATATACGCAACAACCTTTTGGGACAACCTCCGGACGTCTGCCGCCCACGAATATCTCTCTCAATCATTCAGATGATCGGCGGTTCCTTGTAATCACCATAAACATCTTTCATGGTTAAACTGATCTCACCCAGCGTGGCATACTCGCGCACACAATCGAGAATAAACGGTATCGTGTTCTGCCGGTCACGGCACGCCTGCCGTAACGTTTCCAGCGCCTGCTCGACTTTGGCCTGATTACGGATCGACTTCGCTTTCTTGATCGACTCGATCTGAGTCGCCTCCGCCTGTTCGTCGATCTTCAAAATCGGGATGTCAATCTCTTCATCTTCCAATACGAATTCATTAACACCGACGATGATCCTCTCCCTGGCGTCAATTTCCTGCTGGTATACATAGGCGGAACGAGCCAGCTCTTTTTGCAGGTATCCCTCTTCGATACAACGCAGCACACCGCCACGGCGGTCGATCTCGGCAAAGTAGTCCTCGCATTCCTTTTCCATGCGATTGGTGAGCGCTTCGATATAGTATGATCCCGCCAGCGGGTCGATCACATTGACGACGCCGGTCTCTTCGGCAAGAACCTGCTGCGTGCGCAGGGCGAGCAACGCCGCCTTATCAGAAGGCAGCGCCAGGGTCTCATCCATCGAGTTAGTATGCAACGACTGCGTGCCGCCCAGCGCCGCCGACATTGCTTCATAAGCGGTGCGAATCAGGTTCAATTCCGGCTGCTGCGCCTGCAGGGAACAACCCGCCGTCTGGGTATGAAAACGTAGCATCCAGGAGCGCTTGTTTTTGGCGCCGTATTTGTCCCGCATCCGTTTGGCATAGATGCGCCGTGCCGCCCGATACTTGGCGATCTCCTCAAAGAAATCCATGTGCGCATTGAAAAAGAAAGACAGACGCGGCGCGAAATCATCAACGTCCAGGCCGCGTTCCATCGACTTCTCGATATAGGTAAAGCCATCCGCCAGGGTGAACGCGAGTTCCTGCACCGCGGTAGAGCCCGCCTCGCGAATATGATAACCGGAGATCGAAATCGTATTCCAGAGCGGCATCTCATTAGTGCCGAATTCGATAGTGTCGACAATCAACTGTACCGCCGGTTCGGGCGGATATATCCATTCCTTCTGAGCGATGTATTCTTTCAGAATATCATTCTGCAGGGTGCCGCGCAGCTTGTTCATCGGCACACCCTGCTTTTCGCCGACGGTGATGTACATCGCCAGGAGAACCGCAGCCGGCGCATTAATCGTCATCGAAGTCGAAATCCGGCTCAGATCAATCCCCTTGAAGATTATCTCCATATCGAGCAGCGTATCAACGGCGACACCACACTTGCCCACCTCGCCGTGCGAAAAGACGTGATCGGAATCGTAACCCATCAGGGTGGGAAGGTCAAACGCCACCGAGAGACCATGCTGCCCCTGGTTCAAGAGAAAATGATAACGCTGGTTAGTCTGTTGGGGTGTGCCCATTCCGGAGAACTGGCGCTGGGTCCACGGTTTGCCGCGATACATCGAGGGATGAACCCCGCGCGTGTAGGGGAATTCCCCGGGGAAGCCGAGGTCACGCTGGAAGTCGATATCCTTGATATCCACCGGTGTGTAGAGCGGCTTAACCGGAGCGGCTGAAACCGTCACGAATTTCTTTTCTTTATTTGCAGTTTTCTCGGCAGCGGCCTTCCACTCATCGTAGGCTTTCTGCAACGCCCGCAGGAACTGCTCATTCGCTATGATCTTAGGCTCAATTGAGTCAGCCACTGGTCAGCCTCCCGTGAAAGTATTGGTCATAGATACGATCCGCGGCGCGGTAGGGATCGATCATTCCTTCCGCCAGTTCGTTCACCATTCTATCAAGCTCGTCCGATATCTCGACCTGCCGCTCCAGATGACGGGCAATCCGCTCCTTAACATTATCCATAATCTCAGAACGCAACTGACGACGGCGACGCTGGGCAAATTTGCCGGTTTCGGTGATATACTGGCGATGCTCGGCGATGCGTTCGATCAGCGTCTCAATGCCCTCGCCCGACAGTCCGCTGGTTCCCACCACGGGAAACGCCCGACCGTCGGGGGCGAGACGTTCATGAATCAGGTGATCCAAAATGACGATTAGTCGCTCGGCGCCTTCGCGATCGATCTTGTTGACACAGAAAATGTCAGCGATTTCCATCAGTCCCGCCTTCATGGTCTGGATAATGTCACCCGACTCCGGCACCAGCACAACAACAACGGTATCGCAGACATCGATGATGTCAAGCTCGATCTGGCCGATACCCACGGTTTCGACGATAATCAGGTCCATCCCAAAGGCGGCGAATGCCGTGATCGTATCGCGAGTAGCCGCCGCCAGTCCGCCCGATTTGCCGCGCGAGGCCATACTGCGGATGAAGACGTTTTTGCGGTTAATCAGCTGGCTCATACGAATGCGATCACCCAACAGGGCGCCGCCGGTAAAGGGTGACGAAGGATCAATAGCGATGACACCCACCTCGTTTCCCTCCTCGGCATAAGCGGCGACAATCTGGTCGACCAGCGTCGATTTGCCCGCTCCCGGCGGGCCGGTGATACCGATCCGATGCGCATGTCCGGGAGTTGTCGCCATCGCCGCCAGCAACCGTCGGTAGCCATTCTTACGGTTTTCAATATGAGTTATCAGACGGGCGAGAGCGCGCCGATCACGCCGGCGAAACCTTTCATAGAGTGACATCGATCAACCCCAGCGAATATCTCTGACATTGAGCTGAATCTTGGTCACACCGTTGTAGACATTGCGCTCGACACAGTAGGCCATATCGAAATCGAGACCATGAACCGCCAACTGTTTGGCGAAGTCGCCGAGACCGAAACCGATGACGTCGAGTACCCGCCGGTTTGATCTGACCCTCATCCGCAGATGGTTGTGACCGACCACCGCCGGATCACCGACAACCTGAAGATTGCGGGTGATAAACACCGGTTTCGGGTTTTCCGGCCCAAAGGGGGCAAACTTCTCGATCAGTGAGACGAAGTTGAAATCTACTTCATCCAGATCGATTTCACCGTCGATATGCAGCTTCTTGATCAGGTCATCCGGCTTGATTCGTTCGGCCGTGATTTTTTTGAAGCGGCGACGAAACTCATCGATCTTGTCGGGAGCAATTGTCAAACCGGCTGCGTACTTATGACCACCATAACGCAGCAGCAAATCCTCGCAGTTTCTAAAGGCATCATGCAGGTGAAACCCGGGGATCGAACGTCCCGAACCTTTGCCCTCGTCGTTATCAATGGCAATCAGCACGGTGGGCAGGTAATACCGCTCCACCAGCCGCGAGGCGACGATAACGATCACTCCCTGGTGCCACCCTTTCGAATGCAGCACTATTGCCCGATCCTTCTCCAGGTCGACCTCTTCTTCAATTTGAAGCAACGCCTGCTCCAGGGTTTTTCCGTCGATCTCCTTGCGCCGCTTGTTCTCATCATCGAGGAACCTGGCGATTTCGCTGGCGATGATGGAATCCTTGGTGGTTAATAGTTTGATCGCTTTTTCCGCTTTGCCCAGGCGACCAATGGCGTTGATGCGCGGTCCCAGAACGAACACAATCTGTGAAGTCGATATTTCCTTGCCCATTAAGTTACTTTGAAACACCAGCGATTTCAGTCCCGGCTTGGAGGAACGCAAAACCTGTTCGATACCGAAATAGGTGAGAATACGATTGTCCCGCACCAACGGCACCACGTCGGCGGAAGTGCCCAGCGCCACCAGGTCAAGATGTTCATCGAGTTCCCGCTCATCCTGTTCCAGGTGGCGATAAAGACCCTGGGCGAACTTGAAGGCCACTCCAACACCCGACAGCTCCTTACCCAGCTCGGTATCTCCTAGCTTCGGGTTAACCAGCGCCGCCGCCAGCGGTAACTCCTCACCCGGCTCATGATGATCCGTAATGATGCAGTCTATGAACTTCTCCTTCGCATACTCGACTTCGGCAACCGCGGTGATTCCGGTATCAACCGATATGATCAGGGAGACATTTTTCTTTTCCGCTTCGAGAATCCCCTCCTCAGAGAGACCATAACCCTCCACCAGGCGATTGGGGAGGTAGTAGTGGACATTGGCGCCCAGCTTGTTGAGCACCAAAAACATCAGGGAGGAGGCGGTGATGCCGTCAACATCGTAGTCGCCATAGATTAGGATCGTCTCGTTTTCCCGCAGCGCCTGCATGGTTCGTTCGACAGCGGCAGCCATTCCCGGAATCAGGAAAGGATCCGCCAACTGGCTCATGTCGGGGTTGATGAAGCGGTCGATCTGTTCAGCGTCGGTCATACCGCGACTGACCAGGATTTTCACGATCAGCGGCGGCAGATCGACCTGCGGGCTCAACTCTTCGACTAAGCGGAAATCAGGCTCCTCCGCCATAAGCCATTTCATCTTCACTGAACTTCGCAACACCGTCAATCCTCAAAAAAAGATACCGAAGTAGGCAATAAGCCGAGTTCTGTCCAGGCTTGCCAGAAGCCCTGCAGTCATCCATCTGGGACCGATCTCGCGATCGGCCTCAAGCGACCTACCCGGGAGTAGTAACGAGTCTGAGCAGCTCTTCTCCCCTACTTGGTCTTGCTTCGGATAGGGTTTGCCAGGCCGGAAGAATCTCTTCTCCCGCCGGTGGTCTCTTACACCACCATTTCACCCTTACTCCAAAGGCACGCCCTTGGAGCGGTATGCTTTCTGTTGCACTCTCCGTCGGATCACTCCGCCCTCCGGTTAGGAGGTATCCTGCTCAGCGAAGCTCGGACTTTCCTCATCCCGCTCCCCAAGGGGCGGGACGCGACTGCCTTGCCTACTTCGGACTCTATCATACTCGAGAACTACTCCTCCCAGCTACTAAAAAAACGTACGATAATTGGGAGCCTCCTTGCTGATTGTGACATCATGCGGGTGGCTTTCCCGCAGGCCAGCGGGACTGATACGGATAAACCTGGCTTGCGTCCGCAGGCTGTCAATATCGCGGGCGCCGCACAATCCCATACCCGATCGTAAGCCGCCAATTAATTGATATATGGAATCAGCCATCTCCCCCTTGTAGGGAACCCGACCCTCGATTCCTTCAGGAACCAATTTGGCCAGGCTTTCGGCATCCTCCTGGAAATAACGATCCTTGGAACCTTCTTTCATGGCGCCCATCGATCCCATGCCGCGATAAACTTTGAAGCTGCGCCCTTTTAGCAGAATCGTCTCACCCGGCGATTCCTTCGTGCCCGCAAACAGAGAGCCGATCATAACAGAGTGAGCACCCGCCGCCAAGGCTTTGCAGATATCTCCGGAGTACCTGATGCCGCCGTCGGCAATGACCGGTATCTTCGCCGGCCCCGCCACCGTTACTGCCGCCATGATCGCCGTGACC
This sequence comes from Candidatus Zixiibacteriota bacterium, assembly GCA_023134875.1. Lineage (GTDB taxonomy): Bacteria > Zixibacteria > MSB-5A5 > CAIYYT01 > CAIYYT01 > JAGLUH01. Next base: position 7,410 of record JAGLUH010000184.1, on the reverse strand, counting down.
TGTGGCACGCCGCCGCCGGTCACCACCCTGGTAGTGCAGATCGCGCCGGGGCCGACACCAACCTTGATCGCATCAGCGCCCGCATCAATCAAGGCTCTGGTGCCTTCCGCCGTCGCCACATTGCCGACGATCAGATCGACATCTGCAAAACGCTTCTTCAACTCAGCGGCGCTCTCGATGACCTTCAGGCTGTGACCATGCGAGCTGTCAAGTACCAGCACGTCAACTCCCGCATCGATCAGCGCTTCAGCGCGGGGAATCATATCCCCGCCGACACCGACCGCCGCGGCGACTCGCAGCCGCCCTCTCGCGTCTTTGCAGGAGTTGGGGTACTTCAATTTTTTCATTATATCTTTTGCGGTAATCATCCCCCTGAGGTTCATCTGGTCGTCGACAATCGGCAGCTTCTCGATGCGATGCTCATGGAGGATGTCAACCGCGTCTTCCGGCGTGGTGTCCTCAGGTACCGTGACCAGGTTATCCTTGGTCATCACCTCGGCGATCTTCATTTCCGGCGCGGGATGGAAACGAAGATCACGGTTAGTAAGAATCCCCACCAGTTTGCCGCCCTCAGTGATCGGGATACCGGAAATTGAATAGAGCTTCATGAAAGAGAGCGCATCGCCGACGGTTTTATCGGGACTCAGGGTGATTGGATTAACGATCATTCCCGCCTCAGAGCGCTTGACCTTGTCCACCTCGGATGCCTGAGACTTGATCGAAAGGTTCTTGTGGATAGTGCCGATTCCGCCCTCCCGCGCCAGGGCAATCGCCAGTTCCGACTCCGTAACTGTATCCATGGCCGCTGAAACCAGGGGGATATTCAGCTTGATGCGCGGCGTCAGAATCGTGGTGACATCAAGCTCCTGGGGATGTACCTCCGCTTTGGCGGGAATGAGTAGAACATCGTCAAAGGTTAAACCGATCTCGTCGAAAATACCAGACATGATCTAATTATCTCCATCCCACATTAAAATACGCCCGCAGGAATCGCAGATCTGTAGCTTGTCACCTTTCTTGATTTCCTGGATTTTCTGAGGTGTCTGCGACTTGTAACAGGCACCGCAGGCACCACGCTTCAGCTGTACCACCACATCGCCACCCCGACCCTTGCGTACCCGCTGGTAAATCGACATTACCTGCCGCGGGACCTTCGCCTTCAACGTCTGGCGATGAGCGACTTTCTTCTCCATCTTGTCCGCCACCGAATCAATCTCATGTTGCAGACTTCCCAGCCGTTCCTGGTTTTCTTTCTGAATCCCCTTGTCCTTGATCTCAAGCTCGCCAATGCTCTTTTCGAGTTCATCGATGTCATCAAGCAGAATCAGATAGCGCTCCTCATCGGCAGCTATGTCCGCTTTGATAGTCTCTATCTGGTTCACCAAAGCGTCATATTCCTTGTTGGTCTTGATAGTGAGCATCTGCTCCTGGTATTTCTCAAGTTGCTCCTTTGCCTCCGCTGCTTTCAGTTCCAGATTCTGCGATTCTATCCTTGATTCCTTCAGTTTCTCCCGGGAGTCTTTCAACTGCTCGGCGACTTCTTCCATTTCCTTTTTGAGATTGTTCATCATATCGGGAATGTATTCTTTGGAGCGCTCCAGCTCACCGATCCAGTAATCGATATCCTGCAACTCCAGCAGCAGTCTGACATCCTCAAGCATCTAACCAAGCCTCCTGTTCCCAGGTGACAAAAATGGCAGGATAAAAAAAACGCACCGGCTATGCAGTGCTCCAAGGTTGAGTTGAAATCGGAGAAGATAACAGCATTTCGTTGCTTTGCTCACTTCTGCCAGTATTCCTCAAACGTCGCTTCTATGGTGGGCAATACTGGATTCGAACCAGTGACCTCTCGGATGTGAACCGAACGCTCTAACCAACTGAGCTAATTGCCCAATTCTCAACATCCTGGGCCCACCAGGACTCGAACCTGGGACCCACTGATTATGAGTCAGTTGCTCTAACCGACTGAGCTATGGGCCCGACCAGCCATAATTAAATATAATACGTCTTCTGGTAATTAATGTCAAGCTAATTTCCGCCAGTCGACGGGAAACGGAAGTCAAAAGGTATCCCCCTGCTGGTATGGGGAAAAAATGGAGAAAGAAGGATTCAGAGGTGGTTGAGCGCTGCTAAGTCGATCAGAAAAGGCAACTTGCAAAGTCTTGTGCCAGGACTCTCCGACTTCTGCCATTTGTGCTGGTTTGCTTATGTGACATGAACAGAACTTGATCTGGTGTTGGCATGGGAGGCCGTTAGCTACAAAGCCTGTTGGCGAGCAGGTGCAGAAACAACCCGACATCGGTAACGATACCGATGGTTTGTGCCGACCCGCGATCGGCCAGCTTGGTCACCACGGCGGCATTGATATCAACGCAGATCGTCTTGACCCAGGCAGGCAACATGTTACCGGTGGCGATGGAATGGAGCATGGTTCCCAGCATCAAGACAACTTCGGCGTTCTGAAGTAGGCGCGTGTAGGCGTTCTGCGCCTCGTTCATATCAGTAACTGTCTCCGGCAGAGGGCCATCGTCGCGCAGTGATCCCGCCAGCACAAAGGGTATCTTCCCTTTGATGCACTCATACATTATGCCTGATCGCAACACTTTTCTGGCGACCGCTTGCTTGATACCGCCTGCCAGATTAATCTGATTGATCGCCCGCATGTGGTTGCGATGCCCCTGGTCGACCGGCGTGCCGGCCGAGGTGTCGATGCCGAGCGAGGTACCAAAGAGAGCATTCTCGATATCATGGACGGCCAGGGCGTTACCCGCCAGGAGTCCATCGACGAAGCCGCCCTTGATCATACGTGACAGTGAACGCGCCACGCCGGTATGGATCACCACCGGTCCGGCGACGACAAGGCATTTCCCCTGGCGCTGCCTGATAATATCGGCGACACGATCGACGGCAATCGCCACCTTCTTCTCCGAGGATATCTCATTGGCCATGAAACCGAACGCCTCACGATCACGCGCCTTGAATTCGGGATGTACGCGAATACCGTCAAGACCGCATACGATTTGGTCACCTTTTCTGATGTCTCGCAGCTTCCTGACCTCGGCACGCTGACCGCTGACGACAATGACGCCATCCATTCGCTGGTGACGAACGTTGATCCACTTGTTGTTGTGTCTGATTTCAGTTTTATAGTTGGTGGTGGAGTAAAAATCGTCCGGTACGGTTTTTGCCTTTGGGGCACGTCTGAGGATAGTGTTGTTTTCCGTAACGACGAAGCATCCCCGGGGTGAGAGGAGATTGAGTATCACTTCCAGTTTCTGCCGGGAGGGTGCGCTGATTTCGAGGGTAGCCTGCGAGTGGTCGACATTGGTTCTGCCGATCGTAAATTCCTTGATCTCGAAGCGGCCGTCGCTGCCGATTATCAGGTCGAAAACCTTGCTCAGGATATCGGAATCGACAATGTGGCCTTCGATACGAACTGTCGACTTGTATCTACCGCCAGTCATCTTGCTCCTTAATTCCATTATCGGTTGCCTGGTTATCGAGAACAGTGTAAAGATGAGATTGTTAGCGGAAAGAGAGTAATTGACTTGACAAAAGGGGATGATATTTCTATCTTATTATAGGGAGGAGGGTGCGACCTTGCTGGCGTCACCCTTCCGCTATTACCTCACATGATGCTCTTTAATGCACGTTTTCGCAGGAGGACTAGGATATCGGGCACTTTTTAATATCAAGCAAACATTTAACTAACTTCTAACCTCAATTCAAGGAGTCCGGAGATGAGGTGTAAAAAAACCATGGCGCTGCTGCTGGTAGCGGCGTTGCTGATGTCCACTGCCATGCCCCTGCTTGCGTGGGACGGTGGCAATGATCTCTATGATAATATCGACCATCCCTGGCAGGATGACGGCGATGGTAATGGCGGTTGCGTATTTAATACCAGGGTAATCGTCGTGGTTGTCCCTATTGTTATTACTGTCAGAATTCCTCTGCCGGTGTTTTTCACCAACGAAGTAGACAACGGCAACTCGACAGTTGATAAAGTGGCAAAAAAGAAAATGCAGAAGCCTTCGCTCAGAAAAGCAGCCAGGTTTTCGGGGAGGAATGAGATACGATGAGTGAAGCAATCTTACATAACAAGGTTGCGATACTCGCCCATCTCGAACAGTTGGTAAAAAGCAGCAGATATCAAGCTGCGCGGGAAATAATCGAACAACTGGACGAGACGATCTTTTCCTCTGCCTCCGTGAGCGCTTATGGCCGTTACCTATCATTGAAAGCACGGGTGTTTTTCCAGTTGGGCCATTACCTGGCGGCGTTGCACGCCGCCGAGCAGGGGTTGGCACTGGTCAAACACTCGGCTGAGAACGAGTTGATAGCTCGGCTGCAGTCGACGATGGCGCGTAGTTACGCCGAGATCGGCAAGCTCAACCTGGCAGAGAGGATATATCGCGATCTACTCGCTACCTATCGGCGAATTGATGATACCGGTCGCGTAATCAGGACACTCAACCGTCTGGCGCGGATAGCCTTCATCAGAAGTCAGTTTGACCGGGCGGCTGAGAATCTCCTCGAAGCTAAAGATTACGCCGAAGAATCCGGAGACGAAAAAGCGGTGGCGATGATTCTGGGTAACCTGGGCACGGTCTTAAACTTGACCGGCGAGTTTTCCCGGGCAGTTGAATACCTGGAGCAATCAATTGTGCAAAATATGGCTCTGCGTCATCAGGTTAATCTCTGTCGCGCTTATTTGTCGCTGGCTTACGCCCAAATGCATCTGAAAGAATTCGCGGCCGCCAGTGATAGTCTGAAACTGGCCGGCTTGCTGATTGACGAAACCAACCTCGACGCCGAAACCCAGCAGTATGAACAGTACCGCGCTCAGTATCATCTGCTTACCGGCGATTACCTGCGAGCACTCGATCTGGCGAAGCGAGCAGTCGCTTTAGCCCGGGAGAACTCGGACGCGAGCAGCAACCTGTGCCAGTCGGAGCGAGTACTGGCTGAAATCGAGTTACGTCTGGGACATCTGCGGACTGCCGAGAAATCGGCGAAGCGGGCGTTGCAGATAGCTGAAGAAATCGGCGAGGATGTTGAAACCGGCGCTTGCTGGCGTGTGTTAGCCTTGATCGCAGCCACCACCGGCAAGATGGGTCAGGTTGCGAAATCGTTCCGCAAGGCAACCAAGCGACTTGCCGACTGCGGCGCCAACTTTGAGCTGGCACAGACATATCTCGCTGCCTCGCAGACCGGCGGAGAACGCCATCTTCGCAAGAGGTGCTTGCATGAAGCCGAAATTCTCTTCGCTCGCCTCGGCTTGGAGGAACTCTACCTGGATTCGACTTCGGCTGATCGGAAACCGACTGCGGATAATGTGCCCCTGGTGGGAGAGTCGCTCGAATTTATCCGCCTGGTGGGGCAGGCGACTGTCTGTGCCGCGGGAGATGTTCCGATACTACTTCTCGGCGAGACCGGCACCGGTAAGGATCAACTGGCAAAGTATATTCACCAGAGTTCTGATCGAGCGGACAAACCTTTTATCCAGGTGAATTGCGCCGCCATACCGGTGGAGTTGGCTGAGTCGGAGTTGTTCGGTTACGAGAAGGGCGCATTTATCAATGCCGTCGACCGAAAGGTCGGTCTTATTGAAGCGGCTGAAGGTGGCACACTTTTCTTAAATGAGATCGGTGAGTTGCCTCTTTTAGTGCAGGCGAAACTGCTGGCGGTGCTTGATAACAAGAAGTTCTTCAAGCTGGGCGCCAGCAGGCAGAAGGAAGTAGACTTCCGGTTGATCGCCGCCACCAACGGCGACCTTGAGGGAGCGGTTGAGAATGGGACTTTCCGGACGGATCTCTATTATCGTCTGGCGGTGCTCAGATTCAGGTTGCCACGGCTGGTCACGCGCGGTGCTGACGCCTTCAAGCTGTTTGAACATTTTCTGGAAACACAGAAGCTCAACCTTAACCGGGTGGATAGCACCCTGCTGAATACGCTACGCAGCAGAATGGCTGCTTATTCCTGGCCGGGCAATGTCCGTGAGTTGAAGAACTACGTGGAGCTGTTTACTCTGACCGAGAGGCGTGATGTTGCCGCCATTTGTCAACGACTGCTCTCTCGCCTGAATGGTGTCAGGCGAGATAGTGTCACTTGCAACGAGGCGGGCGGTTTGAGCTTTGAAGTGGAACAGCTTGAGCGCTCCCGAATCAATTCCGCGCTGACCACCTGTGGTGGTGTGATCCGGCGAGCGGCGGTCAGTCTCAGTTTACCCGAGGCAACCTTGCGCTCGAAGATGAAGAAGTATGAGATCAGCGCTGCGTGAGATATTGCGGTGGCTGCGCAGGAATCGCCATTCGAGGTAAGGCGTTGGTTGTTATGGCGTTGAGCTGGTGAATGTCGGGCGAAATGGAACTTAGTGCGCGGGTTTTCGCGCAAGAAAGATAGGTGCAACAAATCTCTGGACTCAAATTAACAAAAGGGGGCATGCACCTTATCCCTCTAAGGCATTGTAGGCAAGGCAGTTAGCAGAACAAAGGGGCAAATGAAAGAGCGAAGCGCGACATCCGGCATAGCTCTTGCTAATCGAAAGGGCAGGTCGCGCAAAAAGTGTTGTTGCTCCAACTACTTGTGTGGCACCTTTCATGTGGAGTGATTGGGTTGTGGGGTGAATTGAATCCGCCCGGTAATGCTCGGCCGGGTGGATTCTCATTTTGAAAACTAAAATATGCCTCGGCTCGGTATCCAGGCAGTATCCTTAATAGAAAAACCCGATTGTCGCTTCTGAAACAATCGGGTTTTTCGTTTTTCTTTGCAATTGGTGACTACAGTTTGTAATCGAGATCAGCAGTTAGCGCCGCATTAATCCGCGCCAGCGATTCCTCCAAATGCCCCCGTGAAATTGTATTGAGACTACCGCCTAACGCCTTATTGATTGCACCTTTGAGTACTTTTAGATCGACGCGAGCCAGCGTCCGTGCATCTTCCGGTACTTTCAGCTTTTTATCCGTAACCAGTCTGATGATAATATCCAGATGGGCGCGCTGCAGGTTACGTCTGAAGCCGTTACTGTTGCGCGGCGCCGTGATCTCCGGAGTCCAGATCGCACGCCTGGTATCCTGGAAAATTTCGGTCATCGTATAGACATCTTCGTTGAGACCGTAATGGAGGGCGATGTCGCCAAGCCGGGCCAAAGTGATGGGATGATAGATGTAATACAGAGGCCGTGCCTGCACCGCCAGTATCTGAGCGTGCAGAGGATAGTCGATGCGCTGCATCTTGTAAACCGACCACTTGAAGTCAGGGAAACGTTCCGGTTGCAGCTTATTGATGAGTTCCGGTGAAAAATGGAAAACATCGGCGTCCCATACTTTCTCCCGCAGGAATTTCATCGCCGCTTTCTGGTCGGCCGCCGGAATTGGTGTAAATGGCACTTTGCCGTCGCCGACATGGTTG
>JAGLUH010000183.1 GCA_023134875.1 Candidatus Zixiibacteriota bacterium | reverse complement strand
GGCCAACTGAACAGGCTCATAGAAGCGGAGTAGCGCTCATTCCTATTCGAGTCGTGCCTTGCCCTTGAATCTGTCGGCGGGGTATTTCTTTTCGTTCTGGTCGATCTTGCCGGCCTCGGCTCAGACGCAGCCGGTCGGCTTGGCCAGGCCGGCAACTTTGCAGGCACCTTTGGCCGGACCTGACGGGAACAGCTCGTAAACCTTTTTCAAGGGGAAACCGGTTTCCTTGCAAAGCTTAAAAATCATCGGCGCAATGCCGAACTTCTGATAGTGTTCTCTCAAGTAATTTACCAGCTTCCAGTGTTCCTCAGTTAGTTCCGAGATACCTTCGGTCGAGGCGAGCGCCACCGCGACACGTTCATTCCACTGATCAGGTTCCTGCATGAAGCCGTCCTCGTCGACCTCAATCGAGATTTCTTCCCACTCGAAAATCGCCATTATGATCCTCCGCTCAGCTTGCTATCCACATCTATTCGTCTTAACATCGCCTATCCCGGATAATTCACAAACGTTTTTTTGCTTACCAGACAGCCTCCAGGTTGAGCGGGACAAGAGGCTTGCGGTTTCGACGAATCCTTACTGTTTCCATTACCTCCGGGAAATCATCGAATATCTAATGGAAATCGCATGATCTCTTGTTCGGAGAAGTCTTACCAGATCACTTGTCCCTCAAAACACTGTCGATTTGCCGTCGAGCTTGTGAATTTTTTCATTTTTACTTGACCGGCAAGAAATCATCGGCTATACTGGCGACATTTATTGTAACCGATAAAGGAAAACTACTATGGATACTGTTCAGGTCAAACCCACTCCCGCTCAGGCCGAGTTAAAGTTCATCAGTTCCTCAATCGGAAAGAAGATGTTGCATGCCGTAACTGGCCTTTTCATGTTCGTCTTCGTGGCCGGGCATATGGTGGGCAATCTCCAGATTTTCATTTCTCAGGATCAGTTGAACACATACGCACAGGCGCTAAAGGACCTGCCGGCGCTGACCTGGTCGGTTCGTATTGTGATGCTTGTCTGTCTGGTGATTCATGTCTGGCGCGGCATCCAGCTCTACTTCGAGAACCGGTTCTCGCGGCCGATTCGCTACGTCGTCAACACCACCGTTCAGGCACCGCTGGCTTCGCGCACGATGATTTTCACAGGTGGTGGGGTTTTCCTCTACTTAGTTTACCACCTTCTCCACTTCACATTCATCGTTACGAACCCGCAATACGCCAACCTCCATGACACTCTGGGGCGGCACGATGTCTACTCGATGGTTATTCTTGGCTTCCAAAATGGGTTGATATCAGCCGTCTATTTCGTGGCGCTCTTCTGCCTCTGCTATCATTTGACCCATGCCATTCCTTCGCTCTTCCAGACTCTGGGGCTTAACAATGAGAAGACCGAACCCAAGTTCAAGGTTCTGGGATGGCTTGTGGCGATAGCGATATTCGTCGGGTACTCCGTTATACCGGCGGCAGTCCTGTTACAAATCATCAAACTACCGGAAGGGGTGCACTGACATGAAGCTTGAGTCGAAGGTTCCATCCGGTCCGCTCGCTGAGAAATGGGACAAACACCGCTTCGAGATGAAGTTGGTCAACCCCGCCAACAAGCGCAAATACAGCGCTATTGTAGTCGGCACCGGTTTGGCCGGTGGATCGGCGGCCGCCTCAATGGCCGAACTCGGCTATAACGTCAAGGCTTTCTGTTTCCAGGATAGTGCCCGACGGGCGCACTCCATCGGCGCGCAGGGAGGCATTAACGCAGCCAAAAACTACCAGAACGACGGCGATTCCATCTGGCGCTTGTTCTTCGATACGATCAAGGGGGGAGATTTTCGCTCACGAGAAGCCAACGTCTACCGCTTAGCCCAGGTATCCAACGATATTATAGACCAGTGCGCTGCTCAGGGTGTACCGTTCGCACGTGAATACGGCGGTTCCCTGGCCAATCGCTCGTTTGGCGGAGCCCAGGTATCCAGGACTTTCTACGCCCGCGGGCAGACCGGCCAGCAGTTACTCCTGGGCGCTTACTCAGCCCTCCAGCGCCAGATCGGCCTGGGGAAAGTACAGATGTTTCCCCGCACGGAGATGCTTGATCTCGTGCTGGTTGACGGTCACGCCAAGGGGATTGTCGTACGGGATCTGGCCACCGGCAAGATTTGCTCGCACGCCGCCGATGCCGTTGTATTGGGAACCGGTGGGTACGGGCGGGTGTTTAACCTCTCCACCATGGGGCTGGGATGCAACGTCACGGCCGTCTACCAGGCCTATAAAAGAGGTGCACTCTTTGCCGACCCCTGTTTTACCCAGATACATCCTACTTGCATCCCGCACACGGGAGATTATCAATCGAAGCTTACCCTGATGTCCGAGTCGCTACGCAATGACGGCCGCATCTGGGTGCCCAAGAACAAGGGCGAAAAGCGCCCGCCCGGGGAAATCCCCGAAGAAGAACGCGACTACTATCTGGAACGAAAATACCCCAGTTTCGGTAACCTGGCTCCCCGCGATATCTCATCGCGTTCCGCCAAGGAGGTCTGCGATGACGGACGCGGAGTCGGTCCCTCCGGATATGGTGTGTACTTGGATTTCGCCGAAGCTATTGGGCGCTTGGGCCGAGAGGTGATTACCGAACGATACGGAAACCTCTTTGAGATGTACCACCTCATCACCGACGAAGACCCCTATGGAGTCCCAATGCGTATATATCCGGCAACCCATTACACTATGGGCGGCCTCTGGGTCGATTATAATCTGATGAGCAATATTCCCGGCCTCCACATCATCGGCGAGGCCAATTTCTCTGACCACGGTGCCAACCGCCTGGGAGCCTCGGCTTTGATGCAGGGGTTGGCCGACGGTTATTTCGTCCTGCCGTATACGATTGGCGACTACTTCGCCCGGGTGGGGGCACGGAACATATCTACCGACCGCTCCGAGTTTCGCGAGGCCGAAGAAGCCGTCGCCGCCCGCATGAAGAAACTGCTGTCGGTTAACGGCGAACGCACGGTCGATTCTTTTCACAAGGCGCTGGGTGAAATCATGTGGGAGAAAGCCGGCATGGCCCGCAGCGAAACCGACTTAAAAAAAGCGGTTGAACAGATTACGGCTTTGAGGAAAGAATTCTGGCAGAATGTCAGGGTTATAGGAAGCAACGATGAAATGAACCAAACGCTGGAGAAAGCGGGCCGCGTGGCTGATTTCCTCGAGTTCGCCGAGGTTTTCTGCTATGACGCCCTCGACCGTGAAGAGTCCTGCGGCGCTCACTTCCGCGAGGAGTATCAGACTGAAGATGGGGAAGCCCTGCGCAACGACAAGAAGTTCGCATACGTCGCTGCCTGGGAATATAAGGGCGATGATGTCAAACCGGAACTGCATCGGGAGGAGCTTGAATTTGAGAACGTTGAACTGACAACAAGGAGCTACAAATAATGAATCTAACATTACGTGTCTGGCGTCAAAGGAACGCCGAGGATAAAGGCCGCCTGGAAA
>JAGLUH010000182.1 GCA_023134875.1 Candidatus Zixiibacteriota bacterium | reverse complement strand
GACCATGACTGCCGCGAAGGAATCTGTGGTGCCTGCTCGCTGGTGATAAACGGTATTCCCCACGGCGGGAAGAAGGGCTGCACTACCTGCGAGCTTCGTATGCGCAATTTCAAGGACGGCGACACCATCACGATTGAACCTTTCCGCGCCAAGGCCTTTCCCATCATCAGGGATCTGATAGTCGACCGCTCGGCCCTGGATCGGGTCATGCAGGCGGGGGGATTTGTTTCAGTCAACACCGGAGGCACTCCCGATGCCAATGCTATCCCCATCCATAAGGATGTTACCGAAACAGCCATGGACGCCGCCGCCTGCATCGGCTGTGGCGCCTGCGTGGCAGCCTGCAAGAACGCCTCGGCTATGCTCTTTGTCTCAGCCAAGGTAGGACACCTTGCTACTCTTCCACAGGGAAAAGTGGAACGGGAACAGCGTGTCTGCAAGATGCTGGCACAGATGGACATTGAGGGGTTCGGCAACTGTACGAACTACTATGAATGCGAAGCTGTCTGCCCGAAGGAGATTTCCATCAAATTCATCGCCAAAATGAACCGCGAGTTCATGCGGGTGTTGGTGAGATAACGGCTGAGCCGCCTCAGAATCATAAACCTTTGAGTACTCCGCAAGAGAGCTGGCAACCCACCTCAGCGTAGCGTCAGGTGGGTTCACGCTTTGTCCAACCTTGACTCGAGTTCGAATTTCATCCGTCCCGTTTTTTTCACTCTCAGCCAAATGGCGGATCGGAACAAACTCACAAGGAAGATGCTGGCACGCGAACAGGTTTTGTGTTTTTCTTGAGTCCTGTTGACATTGATTATCTGGTAGGCTATGTTGCTGTGAAACCGCGTTGTATAGTATCATGTTCGGCTGACAATAGAAGGGAGGCAAGCGAATGGCAGTGAAGAAGAAAGTGTCTCGGCAAGCTGGAACGTTGGCATCGTACCGTCAAAAGCCAATGCCTGAGACCCAAAACCCCGCTCTCGCTTGAGGATGCCAGACGCCTGGTCGGTGAGTTCGTCGAGTATTACAACACTGTCCGCCTTCACAGCGCCATCGGCGATATCGCCCCTAAAGATAAACTCGAAGGAAACGACAAAGTGATCTTCCAGGAAAGAGACAGAAAACTGGAAAAAGCCAGAGAAAGGAGAAAACAAAAACGCCCGCCCCGGCGGGCAAAACAACCAAGAAAACCCTGGACTTAACGTCCCGAACCAACTAACCTGCAACCAGCAATCGTCCAATTCCGGCTGAACCGGTAGAACATCAGTTTCTGATTATCTTGAAGGGAGGGAATAATGGACCCCAGAATAGACCAGCCAGAATCAGGCTCTGTCAAGGAAGTTGTTGAACTACCAAGAAAAGTGTCTTGGAAGACTGTGGAAGCTATTATCACGATACTAGTTGTAGCCTTCGGCGTCTACATCGGCTTCTCACAGTGGAAACTTGAAAAAGAGATCGATCTCATGAGAGAGACTCTGCAAGAGAGAATTCTCCTGGCAAAGGAGGGCGAAAGCTCAGCGACAGCGAAACTATACCAGGCAAGAGCAAAGAACGCTCTGGCAAATGAACAACTTGAGTTTCTTAGCCGAGCGTACGAGGAAGTCATATCGGAACTGGGAGAAATGGAAGTACAGAATCAGGCGCTCGAGAATCTTGTGACCCAGAAACAGGAATCGGTACGCGATCTGTCGGACAAGATTGACTCTCTACTTGCTAACCTGAAAGATTGCGAGTTTGCGCGCGCAGACCTGGCGCTTGTAAGCGCGGAACTGAAAAGACTCTATACATCAATGAACACTATGCAGCAGGAACTTACCGCTTCGAGAACTGGGACTGTCAAATCAAAAGAGAGATTTGAGGTTCAGCGAAGTGATATCTTGAACCAGCACAAGATATATATTAAGAAAGGAGGGGAATGGAAAATACCTTGAGTGCAGGTGTTCACTCAAATGAACGGAATGAATTACATTGACGCCGAGCGTTACAGTGGTTACGCAATAAGCGTTCTGCAATTGGCGACGAACCTTGCTCAGAACGTAACTCTGTTTGTAGTGGTGATCGTGATTTTGTACACGCTCAAAGAGACACAGAGCACGTCTTAAAGGCTGATGTTGGCCGAGAAAGTCACAGCGGGTGGTTTGATCTCGGCCGATTAACCATCAAGTAATATTGGAGCTTGCAAGACAACAGATCAGCCATAGAACCAGCTAACAAGCGCATGCAGCTGGCAGCGCCGTTAGGTTTGGTGCCAACTGCAAGGTACTCGTTAGCCGTTGCAGCTGATGCAAGGGGCGTTGTTCCATGAAGAACATGGGAGTTGGTCCTACCTGGTTTTCACTGGGCTCAATCATTGCTCCCGGCCCTGCTTGGTGAGCGCGCTGACCGCAGGAAATGAAAGGTAAGTATGCAAGGAAAGCAAACCCAGAGCGAAAGGAGAAATCCGGTGAAACACAACACCCACATCTACATTGCGGCTAAGGCTATTGACCTTATCTACGAATCGGTGGACAACACAATCAAGCCAGATGGCGAGCCGTTTCGGAGCACCGCAAAATCCAAGGAAAGGCGCGAGGCGACGAAGCGTCAGAGGTTGCTTCGCTACCATGAGGCACTGATTACCGAAGCAAGTTGGGCTCCCGACGACATTCTACGGGATAATCACCCGTATCATGTCTTCAAGCTTCTAAAAGATGACGAGTTTGTGGACATTCCACAGAAGTACCTGGACCGTTCGTTTCAGAACAATGGAGAGACCTACTTCAAGTACAACGGGGGGCTGCCCTACAGGATCGATCACATAGCCAATCAGATAGTCGGCATGGAGAAGCTCAGGGACTACAACGACCAGTATTCTCTTCGGCAGATCATGTACCTGTACCTGATGCTCAGCCATTACATCGTGGATGCCCATGTGCCAATGCACTGCGATCATCGCGACGACCCGCCGGGGGATGGCGAGGTCAAGCTGAACGGTGCCTACATGAAAGAGAGCGCACACGCCGCCTTGGAGAAGCTCTGGGATGAAGCCACAACGCCAGTTGCCATGAATGAGGAGATCATTGAGGTCGCCAGAAACGAGGATCGGAAACCAGAGACGGTCTACTCGCCAGATGTCATTTTTGATCTCTCAGCCTGTGACTTCGGCGGCGAAGTTCTGGTGGCGGTTATCCCGAAATATGGGCTGATGGATTTCATGGTGGGCATTTGCTTCAAAAGCAAAGAACGATGCAGGGATTTGTTTCCGCTTGATAACCCGACCCAGCGCGACGACAGCAACCTGCATGCCCTTACCCGGAGCATCTTCGCAGATGCGATCGGAAATCTGATGGCTGTTTGGCGCTACGTGTGGTTCCTCAGCAGGAAACCAAGTGAATTGTAGTCTCACTCGCAGCGAACGTCAGCGTGCGAGCCGGTAGCCCACCTCAGCGTAGCGCCAGGTGGGTTTACGTCTTTGTCCAATCTTGACTCGAGTTCGAATTTCATCAATCCCGTTTTTTTCACTCTCAGCCAAATGGCGGACCGGAAAAAACTCACAAGGAAGATGCTGGTACGCGACCAGGTTTTGTGTTTCTACTTGATTCCTGTTGACATTGATTACTTGGCAGGCTACACTGCGATAGAAAGCTGTTGTATGATATTATGTCGGAGGTTGAGAGACACAGAACACCATGAATCTGGAAACAAATATACAGGAGCGCCTGTGGGCCGCGATTCAGACCAATCACGAGAATCGGAACTATACAGGCGCAATACTCGATGCGATGCATTTCCTAGGCAACCTGCTTCGGGAGAAGACTGAGATCGAGGATGACGGTGTGTCTCTCGTTGGCCAGGCCTTTGGTGGCAAGAGCCCTAAACTCAAAGTCAACAAGCTCCAGAGCGAGTCCGACAAGAACATTCAAAAGGGTGTCGAGCAAATCCTCAGAGGGCTCTACCAAGCCATCCGTAATCCCCGTAGCCACGAGAAGTATCAGGACGACGTTCAGGATGCCTACTCAATCATCCTCTTCGTCGATTTCATAGTTCGGATTATTGACCAGTCGAAGACACCTTTCATGAAGAGCGATTTCATGAAGAGGGTTCTTGATCCTGACTTCGCTGAGTCGGAGCGTTATGCGGAACTCCTAGTTGGAGAGATTCCTCCAAAACAACGACTTGATATCTTCATCGACGTGTTTAGACAGAAGGAGCAAGGTAAAGGTAGAAAGCTACAGTACTTCTTCCCGGCTCTTCTGAGTATCCTGAAGGACGATGAGAAGAAGGAGGTTTACCATATCGTATCCAGCGAGATGAAAGAGACCAATAGCACAGATGCTATACGCTTGATCCTGCACACGTTACCAAGGGAGTGTTGGCCACATTACGAGGAGATTGCGCGACTGCGAATTGAGAATAAGCTCCTCAAAGAGATAGAGGGTGGCAAGTACAATGACTCACGTGATCGCTGTCAAAGCGGCTCTCTTGGGACATGGGCAGCGCAGGTGGCTGAGCATTTTTCCCTTAAAGACGAACTCATTTCACTGCTCACGACGAAACTCGAATCCGGGGATGTGACGCAACAAGCATATGTACTCAAGTTCTTTTTCTCCGACATGACAAAATGGCTCGAAGCTCCAACAAAGCACTTGGAAAGGGTCATCGTGCAGGCACTTGAGGATGGCAGCAGGCGATTTCACAAAGCCCTGTCCTTAATCATGTATTTCGGAGATGAAATGTGGCAGAAGCCGTTTCAGAAGGCGTATGAAGAATTCCAAGAGGCGGAACCGACACTAGAGATTGGAGACGAGGATGATCTGCCTTTCTGAGCATGCAGGGGATATTCGCCTCCAACAACCGGCTCGACTGTACGGTGGGTCAGTATGCGGCTTCGCTGTCACCAGACGGTTAGGCGAATGGTTTGCGGGAGGATAAAGTGAAAATTGCATGTCTGGCATGGGGTTCTCTGGTATGGGATCCCAGAGTCTTATTGATAAGACGTCCTTGGTTTAATGATGGGCCATTTCTCCCAGTCGAATTCTGCCGCCAATCTCAAGATGGACGAATGACATTAGTCATTACACCTGGGAAAACACCTCTACGAACATTATGGGCCTTATCTTCCGTCGATAATCTTCGCGAAGCTATTGACAACCTTGGGAGTCGAGAAGAGATACCAACCAAGAACAGAAAAAGAGATATTGGACGCTGGGAAAATGCCTCGCAGCCAAAGGATGAAATAGAAGAGGGAATTGCCAATTGGGCTAATGAAAAAAGAATTGAAGCAGTCATATGGACTGCTCTTCCTTCGAAATTCAATGGTCAAAATGGCTCAGTACCTTCTGTTGACGCTGTTGTGACTTATTTGAAGAACTTATCATTTGAGAAAAGGCACAACGCCGAAACGTATGTAAGGAAAGCCCCAATTCAAATTGATACAGATTACCGTCGCAAAATTCAAACTGAGTTGGGTTGGGAGCCACAGGAATAATATTCAAATTGCGAACCGATAAGTTGCCCGGAAAAACCTTGCCAGTTCAAGGCACTTGATCGGCAAAACAGACAAATGCTTCCGATAGCACATATTGCTCGACGAATAATTGTAAAACGGTGGGGTTCAAGAAGCCCTAAATGGTGGGCCACCTGTCGTAATCGCTTGTGAAAAGGAAAGGAAATCTTGACATTTGCGTATCATTTATGTATTATTCTAATTAGAGAGGATTGAATTATATTCTTCTATGGTTTATCCGGGAAATCCTGGTTTGAAATAGCGGATGATTAATGGGGTTTTTTAATAAGCTGTTTAATCGGCCTCCAAGCTCAGCCAAGAATCTCGGCCGCAACAATCCCTGCTGGTGTGGTAGCGGCAAGAAGTACAAGAAATGTCACTATGACTCGGATCAGAGCTACTTCAATGCCAAGGTAATGAGAGCTACCTGCAAGGGCTCCACTTGAAGCAGGTAAGAAAAGAGGTGAGTTTCACCTCTATCGATTCAGCTGGTAGCCCACCTCAGCGAAGCGCCAGGTGGGTTTCTTTTTGTGCCTTTTCCCATTGAGTTCGGGAACCACTTTTTCTGTGTCGAAGCAATAGCTGCTGCACCAGGGGGTACACCACGCACGTATCAATCAGGTAATTCTGTGTACGGCAAAGAATAAAGCGGAGAGGCAGGGATTCGACGCATGGTATTTCGCACAACTTTTGTTCTCACAGGAAATTACGCGCAATTGACTGCCTTTCCAAATGTTAAGTTCATGCAGGTTGGTGAAAGTACAAGCAAGTTGATTGAAGTACAAATAAGTTCGCTGTTAGAAAATCGTTAGAAGGGACGAGGTATCTATCAAAGTCGATTGCTGTGCGAAGTGAACAAATCATGACCAATTCCTGACGGACACTTATTCGGTTTCGTAAGCCTCTGGTCGGGAATCGACTGGGACACCCAGGGGCTCGAGAAGAAAATCGACGCCGTCCAGAATGTCTCCCTCGGCCGTGAGTTCCAACTTTCGGGAAGTCGGAACGGCGAGCTTGAGCAGCGAGCATTGTTCAGGAGAGACTTGCAGAATATACCGACCCGGCGGTATCTCCGAGACATAGTAGAACCCGTCGTAAGCACTTGTCACTCGCTTCATGACCTGACCTCGCTCCGAATCGATCAGTTCCAGTTCGATTCCCGCAGCTGCGCGCTTGATGCTATCTTCGTGGCGGTAAACGGTACCGACGATCTCGCTGGTGACAAGCACCGGGAAATCAATCAGGGCCACCTTGCCCGGTCGGGGGACGAGGCAAACGCCCTTCCGACCTGCTACCCACAGGGGATCATCGAGGGTGCCAGGGGACAAGTTGAGTTTGATGTCCTGGTGGCTGGACAAATTCGTCAGGAAGGCGATTCCGTTCTGGTCCGTTTCCGTCACGGGGCCGGCTCGGCCAACCAAGAAACCTACGCATGGAAGCGGCGCCTCTCCCGGCTCCATCACGCCATTGGCATTCGAATCGAGAAAGACTCTGGCCGATGCGGCGCCGGATGACGCCACCGACCTCGCCTGCGTGAACCAGCGTCCCGAATGCGGATCGCGGCTCAAGCCTACTGAGAAAGTGAGGCTAGCCCCGAACCCTTGATCTGGTGAGTAGTTGGTACTGACGCCGAACCTATAGGCGCCTTCCTTCTTGTTCACCGACAGGAGGTAACGAGTTTGTCGCTCAGAGAACCGTACGATTCCAACGCCAAAGGAGTATTTTGGACTAAGACGGCCTTCGGTGGACAGGGTCAAAGAGTTGACTTCCTTCACCGGATGGAGATCGTAATCTAGCTCTCCACGCACCGCCAGGCGGCGCCAGTACTTGCTCTGGCCAGGAACGTCCCTTCGGTTTGGTGCTGGTCCTTTTGTCCGGGCTGGTGGTTAAGCGTCCACCGGGTCCGGTTGGAACAATAGATCCCACGCCATGAAGTGGAAACTCGATTAATTATCCGATCGATTGTCCGACTCTCTCCAAGCCGGTCGCGGCGGCCTTCGAGGGCGATGGAAATACGAGGCAGGAACCCGAGACGGATCGCGGCTTGCACCGTCGCGGTGGACCGGCCTCGAAGCGAGCCAGGGGCGGACTGGAAGATCTCGCTGGTAAAATCGTTCACTTCCGCGTGCTGCACGTACAGCGCCACCGGCCCCACACGTGTCTGCAACCCCGCCTGCCACACTGAGCCCTGGTTTCTTTCCACCGCAATATCGGCACTGGCAAAGAACCTCTTCCAGAACACGCGAGACCCCAGCCGGCCGTACTGATGCTGGCCATCGGCAAGTCCCACGCTGGCCAGTCCGAACGAGGCGGAGACGTGGCGGGTCAGTCCCAGATCAAATTCAGATGAGTATCGACGCTGGGCTTGCTTGGGATCGTTTCCGGCCAAACGGTAGTGGAAGCGGCCCGGCGGAGTCATCGACTTATCAACGTTGAAGACCTGCGTTTCTTCGCGCCGCTGTCCCTGTGGCCCATAAAAGACCAGCCGAAACATGTTGAGGCCAAACAGGAGAGGTACATCTTGGAAGTCATACGCGCCCTCCAGTCCAGATCGCTGGTAAGCGATCAGGGCGTCATTGAGGTAAAGCTCGACATCCCAGTTCGGGGGAACATCGCCTTGGAAAGAGTGCCGGTCAAACTGACTCGGGCGGTTTAGCGGGAAGTTGCTCACGATGACGCCCAGCCCTGAATACGGGCGCGCGACGAGATCCAGTCCCGGATGGTAAATCTCGATCAGGCCAACTTGACGAGCTTTCAGCGGCCCGAGCAGAGTCGCGGCAGGGTCCATGCGCCCCATGCTCAGCCGCTGGTAGGTCACAGGCTGTTTGTCGTCTCCCAGAAGGTACAGATTGGTCTCCATGTAGAGAAGGTCGCCGGAGACTAAGGTCGAGTACCGGGCTTGGGACAGTCGCCTGCCAGTCGGGTTGGGTCTCGACGTAACAAAAATACTTTGGTCCAGAAAGGGTACATCCCATAGCCGGTAGGTGTTGTCGATCCGTGGGTACTTCGGATCGTCGAGCCCGAGGTACGCGAGCGCTTTCGCTATCCGGCGCTGCCTTTGCAGCCGCAACTGTATCGGTAGCGGTTCTCGCGGTATGACAGTCAGCGTGGCGGAATAGGGATCCATCTCGAAGTCCAGCGGCAACCATCTGGACAGCAGTTGGATCTCCACGAAGATGTCTTCGTGGTGGAGTTCAACCTGGCTCGGCGCAAACACTACCTCTCGGCCCTCCACCCGGACTCTTCCGGCGGCCAGGTCCAGGAGAAAGTGGCGCCCTTCACTGATGACGAAGCCTTCCGCCACTCCGCGCTCCGTGTCCACTTTAATAGCCAGGCTCAGCAGGGCGGACAGCTCACCGAGCGGAACGAGAACATCCCCCTCGTTGGAGTAAGTCGTCATAGCGTCGCTCAGAATAGTGTGATCCAGCAGTACCGCGAGGAGCATCATGTCGGACTCGGCGCGTTCCACTACAGGGTGTCGAATCACGACCCGTGCTTCGCTGGCAAAGAGAGCTGGCGTCAGAGTCAGGAGGCCTGTGAGAAGGAGGCCGAGGGAGTAGGCGGTCCGACAGTACGATGGCCTGCCTGGATCTCGGCGGGGTGGGTCAGATGACGTTCCATTCATAGCAGTTAGTATCCTATTGTCATGTTGGACGGCACGAGCGGCTCGCTAGTATTCCTTCGCTACAACAGATTCGGTTTCGGACTGAGCCGCAAGGATGATTTCCGCTTCGGCAAGTATCTCACTGGCATGTCTCGCATTGGCGTATGTCGATCCGGCTTCAGCGTAGGTCACACGCAGACGGCCATCATTCAATTGCAGGCCGGGTGGCAGTCTTAAGGGGATCTCTAACCGGCGGAGTGGAGCGGACGTGTAAATAGCAACGCCGTCGATCTTACCCACAACGTGTTCTTCACCGCCGGATCCTAGATGGGTCACGGTGAAGTTGCCGTAGACCGAACGGTTGCCATCTCTTCTGATTTCCAGCGAAAGGGTTGGCGGATCCGTCAATGAAAGCTCGTCTCGTAAGCTAAGGTTCGTGAGTCGCGCGACAGCTGAAGTCCTACCGTGGCGGACAATTATCGGAATCGCCACTCCGTAGAAAGGACGTAATTCTATATTTACTCTCGAATCGGATTCTGATTTCGATGGTTCTTTCAGCGTCGAGGACGACTCTATCGAAGGTATGATTCGAAAGAGCAAGTGAGAGCGATACTCTCCCGGGGCCAACTCGGCGGGCTTGCGCAGCCGCATGCGAACGGTCTGAGGCGTGTGAGGTTTGAGGGTCACCTGCCGTGGACTGTACCGCACCAATTGGTCGGCATAGGGTTCGCCTACCTCAGTCTTTTCGATCTCGACGATCTGACCCGCTTCAGTCATCTCCATCTGGATGAAGGAGATGCGGTAGGTGGTGACCTCGTCGCCTGTGTTGACAAGAGTCAACATGGCACTCCTCTGACCACCCTCAAAGACAACACGCGTCGGCGCAACGAGCAGGCCGGTACCTCCCTCACCAGCCCGCATATCCCCTCCCATGAAACCGAAGCTGACTATCAATGCCACATAGGCGCTCCGCCGAATGGGGTATCTCAAACATGTCGACATAGTAATCTCCTTCCTTGGATGCCAACTCGACTACCTCTCAACCTCTTCGCCCCTCCGGAGCCGTTTCAGGCACGGCTCCGGGGATCGAGCGGATCTTGTGATCAAGCAATCAGTTGTAGGCTACCGTGACGTTGAAGCTGCCAGTGTAATTGCTACCGCTGGCCTGGTCCGCGGCCACATTGAGTGTAGCGCCCACATACAGCGTCTGCGTACCGCCACTTAAGAGGCCGGTACCGCTGGGGCTGCTGGTGAATGTGTTAACTGTCATCTCATTTTCACCCGACGTAATTGTCACGTCCGACGTGGGAAGCGTGATGCTGTAGGTCGAGGTTCCTTCACCCCCAACGGTGAAAGTGGCCGAGGAAACACTCGTGCTGTTGCCCAGCTCGGTGCCTCCTGTCACGGACCTTTCCGGCGACGCGGCAGCCGTCAGAACCACCGTTCCCAAGGTGGCGCCGGCTATCACATCGCCGAAGTTCATGTCCGCCGTCTTGGTAAGCGTGATGTCCGCGATGATCGCAGCGTTGGCGCTACCTGCCGCAACGATGCTGACTCCGACAATTATTGCCAGAGCGACAAGAGATTTCTTCATGAGAAGTCCCCTTCCTTAAGTGAGTGGTCACGAAGGCCCAGTGGTGCAGCACCCGGTAAAGTATTCACCACAGTCAATGGACCGTCACTTTGCTAACATGTGCTTTGTTGGCAGGTCTCCTGCGGAACTTGACCTCCTCTGTAAGTTTTTCTAGCCCGGATTATTCGCAAAAACATTGGCGGTGCCTAGTGAGATGCTTGTAACTCACACATTGTCAGTATGTTACGCAATCGGGGTGGGGTGCTATTAAAATTGCAGAGTGTAATCGGGAGCCACGGTTGCATTCGGCCTTCGATAGGTTGCACACGCTTTACGAAAATTTCGGAACTGAATGATTCACTCCAACTTAAACGGAGTGCCCGAGTACGAACAGCGCAGACAAATGTCAACAAAGCCAAATCAATGAATTATGCGGGCCAGAAGCCATTTCTGGTCACGACTCAGCACTAGCGGAGAACTGTTTTTGCGTAACTAATTGTAATACATTGTGTTGCGCTGTTAGAAAAAACTATGCGGAGAGGCAGGGATTCGAACCCTGGAGACCCTTTTGGGGTCTACACACTTTCCAGGCGTGCTCCTTCGACCAACTCGGACACCTCTCCGATTAGGCTCTTAATTTACAAAGGCTCTAAGTAAAATCAATTACTAAATCCTTGGGGGGATAAGTGGGGCTACTTAGAACACGCCGATTATTCTGCCCAGGATCACCAACAGAGCGAGTATGATAACAATTAGAAGATAGCTCCAGATTCTTACACTTTTTTTCTTGGCTGTTGGCGGGGAGACATCAGTAACTGCGTCTGACGTACCAGGGGAGGAGACAGCGTCAGAATCGAATTTACTGTCTGCTATCTGGTGAATATCATCCGCTTCCGGCCCCTCACCCCAGTGCAGGGTCACGCGCCGGACCTCTTCAAATTCATCCACTTGCTTTTGTTCATCTATGCGGGCGACACAAACAGTGATATTATCAGCGCCGCCCGCAGCATTGGCCAGGTCAATCAAGGCTGTAATAAGTTGATCCGGATTATCCGGGTGGGCGCTCACTGTCTCCAGCAGTTGCGAGTCAGTTACCATACCGGAGAGACCATCAGAGCAGAGAAGAAACAAATCACCCTCTTTGAAAGCAATCTCGGAGATATCCACCTTGATACTTGGCTTTGTCCCCAGGGCGCGGGTGATCACATTGGCGTTTACGAAGTTCTTCGATTCCTCTTCCTGAGCCGGATATTTCTCCATCAACTCATTCAGCAGAGAATGATCGATGGTGATTTGCTTGAGACTACCCTCCCGCATCAGGTAGCCACGGCTGTCTCCGGCATGGCAAATCGATACCACGCCATCCTTGAACTGACATGCTACTACAGTGGTTCCCATCCCCGCCAGTTCGGGATGGCTGCGACTGCGATCATGAATTCTCGTGTTGGCTACCGCAATAGCTCCCACCAGCAGCTTACCTTCCGGAGTAATCTCTTCCGGGTAGACAAAGCGCTCTGAGGTGAACACTTTCAAGTCGTGCTCGGCAAACAGGGTGACGATTGTTTCGGCTGCAATACCTGACGCCACCTCACCGGCGGCATGGCCACCCATGCCGTCACAAACGACCATCAGGTTTCGGTCGGTGAGAACTGCAAAGTTATCTTCGTTGTTGGTTCTTACCTGGCCAACATCAGTGGCTCCGGCGAAACGGATTTTCATACGGCTACCAGTTTCCTATGAATTTGAACCAGACAATTATAAGAAACACAATAACAAGCAAAAGAAACAAGATCCATTTCCAGGTGCTTTTTTCAGGCTTGTCGGGATAGAGATTAGGGTTGTCCGCATAGCAGAGACGAAACTTGATCTCTCCCTGCGATGACCGAATCGAGATGATATCCTCCGGTGTGATCGGTTCCCGCTGGTCAGCCTCGATCACCTTGCCGTTGACGTAGGTTCGCAAGCGGCTGATCTTATCGGTCAGATAAAGGCCGCCCTCCGTCGAGGTGATGACGAAATGTTTCCGGGAGACCGCCAGGTTCTGCTGTCCTTTCTCGTCACGGTCGATTGCCAGGTTGCAATCTCGATCTCGACCGATAACGAACTCCTCGCGGTCAATGTAGAACACTTTGCCGTTGTGCTGACCGGAGAGGCCAACCAGCGAGTAGATCGGCTCTATCTTTGGCCTCGTATCAGTCACGACTTCCGACTTGAGCGGCTGCCGGCTGAGCGGTGGTACTCCACCTTCCAGGTCGATTCTCACTGTTTTGTCTTCGTCGGTAGCCCCTCTCGGAACTGGCGGTGCAACCGGCGGTTCCCGACTGAACTCGGGCGCAGGGGATGGCGTTGCTATTTCGGGAGCGGTCGCTTTCTCCTCCACCGCCGGTGGTGTTTCTACGGCGGCGCTGGCTTCCGGCGTACTTGAAATCGGCGGAGCAGTGCTCTCCTCAGGCGGTTTTGACTCGGAAACATCCTCTTGCACCAATGGTGGTGATGATTCCTCGCTCTGGTAGGTCACTACTATCATATAGTCCAGGATGGATATTTTACTACCTTCCTCCAATGGTACATTACCTTTTACGGGACGGCTATTGACAGCGATCTTTACACCGCTGGCACGAGGCTCCAACTGGTAGCCCTGCACGGTTCTGGTCAGGTAAAAAAGGTCATCTTCAGTTCCTACACTATCGAGGCGGAGATCGACATTCTCGCCGGAACCGACCCGACAGATATTACCATCAAAGTCAAAGACAGTGTAGTTGCTGCTGCCTTTCAGGACTATGAAGCGTGCCAAATCATCTCCTCTTGATCTTAACGGCCAGGACGTAGCTCTGTCCCAGCTTGATAGTCTTCGACTTCTTCCCCAGCTTGTAGTCAATATGCCGGATGCTGAACTTGTACTTGCCGGGGTAAAGGTCGACCACCAACTTGCCGTCCGCATCAGTGGAGCCGAGCTCGAGTGTTTGCTTGACCTTGTTTATTTTCACCACAGCATGGACAGTAGCTCCGGCTACCGGCACGTTGTTATTGTCGGTGATGAAGAACTTGACCTCACTCTTGCCGCTGGGTGTAACCTCGGTGGTCTGAGCGGTGGTCGACGCCGGCGGTTCTATCTCCTGCTCCCGTTTTCGTATCACCACCGTAATCTCTTTCTGCATCGGTGCGATCAGGGTGTCGGTATCATAGTAACCATCGGCCGCCAGAATCAACCGGCACTCGACTCCGGGCAAACGCAACGCGACCGGAGTAGTCTCGGCGAATTCGTGACTCTTGCCCTCGTAGATGACATCCTTAATGCGGCAATTCACGGTTCGCTCAATCTGGCCCTCTTCATAGGCGGTGACATAGACACGTCGGAATAAACTAAAATGATAGCTGCTCTTGCGGGTTGCCAACGGCGGCAGATTCACCGTGCGGTCTTCATAACCAGCCTTGGTGATAATCAGTTTCACCACATTACTGCCGAAATGTTGATGCAACGGCGTCTCTCCCAACACCGTCCCCGACTCGGCCAGGATGACTGCGGCGCCGGTCGGTGAACTGGTCAATGACACCTTAGGCTGTTTGGCTTTTGGCTGGCCGGGGAAAACACCCTCGATTCGATAGCCGCCTGTCGAGAGTGAGGAAATATCGAAACTCTTCGACCGATATTCGCCCAACGCTGCCACCGCGACTTTTCCCAAGTTCAGTCTGGGTTTTCCTTGTAATTGGAGAGCGATATCAATCGTGTCCCTCATGCTGCTGCCGAAGCGGTAAGGCGTAACGGGGATGATGACCTCACCGTCAAGGATGATGGTGGCACCGGATGGATCGGATGTCAACTCCACGACCGTTTGCAGGTAGATAGGCCGCACCTCAAAGCTCTCGAAGTCGACCGGAAGAGTGCTGTCAGGGCAGCAATCATGTTTGACAGTTATCATCTCTTCCGGTTCGAGCGTGAAGGTTGATGGCGTAACTCCCACCAGTGAATCACCGACAAAGATTTCCGCACCGTCGGGAACTGTGGTGATAATGCCCGTTTTCATATCCGTTACTGGTGTTCTCTCCCGCCCCGCGAGGTATTTCTTTACCAGCATCGCGGTTACAGCGACCAGGAGCAGTGCGGCGATGATGACCAGCACCGGCACCACCTTGCCACCGCCGCCACCACGAGGTTTAAGCCGCCTGATTCTTTCGCTGACCGGAAGGGAGGAGATGACGGTTTCCTCTCCCGGTCTCGGCCGCCGTCGGCCGCCACCTGTGCCTGAAGAATTATTACTCATAAGCCGTTTCTGCCCAATCTTACTCCAGAGAGTAGTCAAGCTT
This sequence comes from Candidatus Zixiibacteriota bacterium, assembly GCA_023134875.1. GTDB lineage: Bacteria > Zixibacteria > MSB-5A5 > CAIYYT01 > CAIYYT01 > JAGLUH01. Next base: position 4,395 of record JAGLUH010000182.1, on the reverse strand, counting down.
TTGTGGGTGGCAGGGCTCCCGACCTGCCCCTTGCTTTATGTGTAGGGGCACGCCGCAGGGCCTGTTGAATGACTTAGTCTTCAAGAAAAAACCTCCAATTTTGCCTGAGCGGTTTACTGATCCGCTTATCGGGTCGGTACCCCACCCCTTTAGGGCGGGGAAATCGCTCGCACCCCAAGGGGTGCGGTACCCTGTAATTGGTGTACGCCCTCGTGCACCGAATCTGAATCTAACCTTTTCCGATTTGTTTTCAACCAATTCCAAAACTTTTTCACTCGATCAGAACACTCTCTACTCTGCCTTATATTATACCGTCGGCTGATTTCGTTGCAACTAAAAGCGTGTGGTTTTTTCTGTAGGAAAAGACTCAATTCGATAGCAGTGGCGGCTGTCTTACCTAAAAAAAAAGACCTCTTACTAAGAGAAAGAGGTCTTATATCAATCACAGTCAGTACTTGCTTATTTCAGCAGAACCATCTTACGGGTAAGGTTTAGCTCGCCGGCAGTAAGACGGTAGAAATAAATCCCACTTACTACCGTTACCTGGTTGTTGTCCGTGCCATCCCAGGCCAGACTATGGCTGCCGCCGGTAAGATAGCCGGTATATAGTGCTTTCACCTTTCGTCCCAGAATATCGAATATCTCAAGCGATACTTCGGCTGACTGGGGCAGGATAAAGGTAATTATGGTTGCTGGATTAAAGGGGTTAGGGTAGTTCTGTTCCAGGCCGAATGAACCGGGCAGGGAGAGATCGCCGTCATCAACGCCGGTGTCCTCATCTACGGTGGTGATAATCTTCAAAGTGTCCGACTTACTGAGGTCGCTTTTGGAGGTGGCGGTGATGAAGAGAGTATCCTCATGACCTGCCGGTGCAGTGGCCGGAATCGCCACCACGATATCAAAAGACTTCCCGAGATAGGCATCGATATACTCAACCGGATTGGGTAAACCGGTCAACTGCCAGCCTGAGGAACTGGTAACACTGATATCGAAGGAATCAGCCACGTTACCCAGATTGTCAAACGTGACCGTGTAGACTGCATTACTACCTGGCAGACCGTTGCCCGCCGGTGGGCCGGAGATGTCGATACCATAGGTCTTGCCAACCAGCGTGATAATCGTCAGCGTGTCTTTGACAGCGGGGTCTCCCTGAGAGGAAACAATTATGGTCAGCGTATCTTTGGAACCAACTGTCGCGCCGGCCGGAATCACCACCGTGAAATCGACATCCAAAGTGGCGCCCGCAGCGATATCCTGGCTGGAGATATCGGGCGCGGTTACACTCCAGCCGAGTGAACTTGTCCAGAGAAGAGTGGCGCGATCGGTAACATCGCCCACGTTGTGAATGACAACCGGTGAGTAAACAATTGTATCACCCGGATCACCGATGCCCGATGTCGGGCCGGTTATGGTAAATCCATACGAAACTATAACGTTGACAGTAGTGACTATTATCAATGTGTCCGCTAGCTGGCGGGAACCTGACGAAGTAGCAATTATTGTGAGAGTATCTTTGGTCTGCAAGGGAGCGGTGGCCGGGATCTCCAGGTTGATGTCCAGCGGCAGGTTTTCGCCGGCGTTCAGGGTATAACTGGGATCAGGCGGATCAACTATTGTCCAACCACTGGAACTGGAAACCGCGACCGCGACCTGGTCAGGCCCGTTGCCCAGGTTCTGAATGGTAATCGGATACGTAATCGTATCTGCCGGCGCGCCTTCACCGGAGCCCGGCCCACTGACAGCCACGGCAAAACCCTGACCGGCGGTCGTAACAATAGTCAGGCTATCGACAGTGGTACTGCTGAACCTGGAACTGGCCGCTAAGTAGAGAGAGTCTTCATCCCCCTCTTGAGCGCCGCCCGGAACCGTCACACTGACATCGAACATCACCGAGTCGCCCGGGTCGATGTACTGCGAATCGAACGGGGCGGTTACCGCCCAGCCATGAGCGCTGACAAAATCGAAATCGACCCAATCGATACCATTGCCGATGTTCTTAATGGTAACTTGATATACAACCGTCCCGGCCGGTTGTGCAAAACCGCTGGGCGGGCCGCTGATGTCCAATCCAAAAGTCTGACTGATTGCCAGGTCCATTATTTTGATTCCTACAGAAGATCCCACCCAGAAATGAGAATCAGGTCCCAGCTTGTCGGCGGTGATACCGTTGATCTTGAAAGTGACAGTATCATTGAGGACACAACCCTCATCGACAAGGGGAGTCCAGCTGTCATCGCCATAAACCGGCAGCGCCCGGTACTTGCCGGCAACCTCGCCGGCGATTTGCTGGCCGCAGTGGACACCATCGGGATCATAGGCGTCAATGATCGCCCCCACCGGCATCAACTCGTCGTTGATTGTCGAGTTAAGACTGCCGAAATTTGTCCACACATTTGTGGGGATAATATCATCACCAAACAGCGGCGTCGCCGTCAGAAGAAACAGGAGAAACAACAGACTCGTTATCCTGCTATTTATCATACTGTCAATCCTCTTGTCATGGTTCATCTCTATAGTCAGTATATTGCAAAAGAGACCTCATATTGCAACCTATTTTAACAGTATCATCTTCCGCGCCGCTGAAAACTGCGGCGTGGTTAGTCGGTAGAAATAGATGCCGCTGGGAGCAACGTCGCCGTTGGCAAGCTGCCCGTCCCAGTTGATGGCATAATCACTGGCGGGAAGAAGCTCGTCGATCAAGCCGGCAACCCTTTCGCCGAGCAGATTAAAAACTTCTACTTTGACCGGTGCCGCTTCCGGCAGGGCGAACCTGATAGTCGTCTGTGGATTGAAAGGATTCGGATAGTTCTGTGCCAGCTCGAACTTGCGTGGCAGCATCGTTTCAGCTTTGGTCGTTGAGGTCAACGTGCCGAGCCTGATTCGGTCACCAAACGCCGTCCAGGTGAATGATTCCACCGCCCTGATTCCGTTGACCACGATTGATATCTCGCTGCCGTAATCGGCGCCTTCGTCGATCATACTATGCTTGTCATCGAGATATACCGGCGTGAACCGTACTTCCCCCTCGTTTATCAAGTGATACTGCCCGCAGAGCGTACCCTCTTCATCATACATCTGCAGATTCGTTCCCGCTGGCAGCGATACCCCGTCAAGGGTGACATTGTCGCCGTAGACATTCACCCATTCCGGTGTCGGGATAATACCCGCGGTAAAAGGAGCCGCCTTCATACTGCCTCTATCTGTTGACAGGCAGCCGGTGAGCGGTGGCATCGCCGGATAGATCAGCGTGGCGGGTGCGGTGGTTTTCAGCCAGTAACCGAAGGTTGGTTTGAGAACCGTCAGCGTCGCCAGTTCCGGGTGGGCGGGCTCGTAGCTCTGGGCGCCGCCGTCAAAGCCGTGCGCCACAATCAGGCTGGCCATCACCGAACTGAGCGCAACCTCGATATCTTCCTGATGGTTGGGGAGGTAGCTCACCAGGTTCCAGTTGGTTTCGAGATCGATTGGCATCTGGGGATCGACTGGAATTCCCGTCACACAGAGCCGACCCGGACAATCCATCCGGAACCAGTAGCCGTGATGGTGATCGACATGATCGAGCGTGGAGAACTGGGGCAAATCGGGATCATAAGTCAATGAGCCGCTCTCAAAACCGAGAACCACATCGACACAGCCGATAACGTCGGCAATAACAGTCTCAATCTCATCACTGTAGGTGTCGACATTCCAGCTAATCAGGTTCCAGCCCGTGTTAAGATCGATACAGACCGTCTCGATTATTGTGGTATTCAGGCAGACTTCTTGAAGATCATTATGATAAGTCCAGGTCGGAATCGGCCAGGCGACCGCAGGTACCGTATTGATCCTGATCTCGATTACTTCGCCCACCTCAGCGCCCTCGTCTGTGGCGGGCGTGTTTGGATCGTCACGGTAGACGCGCATCTGACCGTAAGCACCGACAGTATGCACGAAAAACTGGCCGCAAATCGTGCCCGACTGGTCGTACGCCTCAACCACCGAACCGACCGGCAGGAGATTGCCCTCAAAGTAGTTCTCGTTACAGTAAAGATTGATCCACTCAGAGGATGGTACCGGATTGGGTGTCGGCTGCAGGATGACTATCACACTGTCATCCGGCGCGGTGACCGGTATCATCGTCGGGTAATAGTGATCCTTGTAGGCGTAAAGCTGATAGCTGCCGTTCGGAACCGCTGGCAGGGAAAAAGCTCCATCCAGACCGGAGGTGGTGCTGAAAAGAACCAGGCCGGTGGGAAAAACATCCCAGACTTCAACGACAGCGTTGCTGATGCCAAGCCACGTCGTGTCGCGCACCCAGCCCGCCAAACCAGCCACCGATGGCTCCGTGATTTCCAGATCGATATAAGCCCACAGCGTATGATTTGCCGACAAGCTGTCGGTAACCGCCAGCGAATCGGA
>JAGLUH010000181.1 GCA_023134875.1 Candidatus Zixiibacteriota bacterium | reverse complement strand
CAGAAGAAGTATTTCCCCCGAATTGAAGCAGGCGACATGCCCGACAAGGTCAGCGAGGCGGTTACACCGGATCAGTTTGCCGCCATGCCGCTACCGCTCGTGCTGGAGTTTCGCGACGCTGCCGACTGGGTTGTCTACAAAGCTAACAAGCTGGGTTACTCAGGCATCTATATGCGTTCGCCCTCCACTGGAAGGGAGATCACCCTGGTCAAGGGAGAGCGTTCGCCTCAATTCGAGTCGCTGCACCTGTTGCAGTCACGATTGGGCGCCTCGTCGGATGGTCGTTTCGCCTTTATCTCCAAGCGATATGAGAAGGATGTCATCTATATCTATGATGTGCCCCGACAGCGCATCGCCACCAGTTACCAGTTTGCGAATTTATATCACCTTTCATCGCCTGCCTGGTCGCCCGACGACAGCAGGATCATCTTCAGCGGCGCCACTCAGAAGGGAGTCTATGATCTTTACTGTCTCAACCTGGCGAATTCGATGTTAACACAGTTGACTGATGATATCTACCGCGACATCGATCCGGTTGTTACACCGGAAGGTCATGTTATTTTCGCCTCCGATCGCGGCAGTTACGGCTACGAAGGCTACACCAATCTTTTCAGGTTCAGCGCCACCGACAGCACGATCACACCTCTCTCTTATGGCCGCTTTAATGACAGGGCGCCGACGTGTACTGATTATGGTCTCTTCTTCGAGTCGGACCGGCAGGGCACGGCGAATATCTATCTATTAAAACAATCCGGCGAGATCAGCCGAGTCACCAACCTGGTCACCGGCGCGTTTGACCCGATAGTGCGCGGTGACAAGCTTTATTTCACCGGTTTCCAGGATTTTCGTTTCAGCATCTATTCCCAGACTATCGATTCCAGCCGTTTCGTGCCGGTTAAAACTGAGCCCCTCGCCTTCACCGCCTGGAATCCGGATCATCTGGCCGGCAAGTATGAAGAGGGGGTGCTTGATTATGAGGCCGATTACTCGCTCGATTTCGCCCAGTCAGCGATTGCCTATGATGCCCTGGGAGGGACTATCGGCGGGTTCCAGATGGTGGTCTCCGATATGCTCGGTAACCGCATCTACTACCTGCTGATTTCCAATACGGCTTCCACCAAGGATGACCTGATGAAGTCCTTTAATGTCGGTATAACCTATGTCAACAAGGCGAAAAGGCTTAACTACGGCTGGGGGGTGTATCATCTCTTCAACGAATACTATGATGATTACGAGGGGCTCATCTCAGAGCGTCAAGCAGGCGGACTGGCGCTGCTTTCCTATCCGCTCTCCAAATTTACACGGATGGAGACATCGCTGTTTGCCCGTCATTCCTACAAGAAATACATCATGTTTGAGCGCGACCGTCATGCCATCCTGGCGACCAACTATCTTTCCCTGGTGCATGACAATTCCCTCTGGGATGTCTCCGGACCGATCGACGGCAGGCGTTACAATCTTACGGTTGGCCTGACCACCGACTTCTATTCGGGACAGATTTTCAACCGTCTCGCCTTCGTTGATTTTCGCAACTACCTGCGCCTGGCCAAGTATTCCGCCTTTGCCACCCGGCTGTTTGGATTCACCTCGGCGGGCGTGGAGCCGCAGCGTATCTACCTGGGAGGGAGCTGGTCGTTGCGCGGCTATGATCGTCGTGCCTTCTATGCCCGCAATGTCATGTTGATCTCCAACGAACTGCGTTTCCCCCTGATCGACGCCCTCTACATCGGTTTCCCCTTTGGCCGAATCGGCTTTCAGGCGATTCGCGGCGCTCTCTTCGTTGATGCCGGTTCCGCCTGGAATGATCGTTTTGACCGTATGTACGGCGCCGTCGGCGTCGGCGCGCGGGTGTCGCTCGGCCGCTTAGTGGTGCTGCGTTTCGATCTGGTTAAGCGAACCGATTTCTCAACTTTTGAGGAAGGACTTGATTTCGACTTCTTCTTCGGATGGAACTTCTGATGA
>JAGLUH010000180.1 GCA_023134875.1 Candidatus Zixiibacteriota bacterium | reverse complement strand
CTGGTGGAATATCTGGTTCTACGATCACCCCCTCGATGTCGAGCGCCTGAAGCTGATTCACATTGAGTTCGACGCATCCCCGTTTATTCCCGGTCCGGGTTTGCTTGAGGTTGCGGTCAACTGGTCAACCGATCTGTGGGATACCCCCGGCGAACCCCCTCTTCCCGGGGTTGACGAGGAACTGTACATCGGACGTGAGACCATCGTGTTGGTTGAAGATATGACCGAGCTAGAGCATTTCTCGCTTGATGTCATACTCCCGAATTTCAACCCGGAGTGGGTTTCCATCGATGTCAGAGGAAGTAACTTCATAATCGAGTCCGGGTCCATAAGCCATACGTGCATAGCACCCGAGTCGATGGATCTGGCGTTCGTGATCACCGGCGAAGCGCCGCCGATTCCGACTTTGTCTGAGTGGGGTTTGATTATCTTCACGCTGCTGATGCTTGGTCTGATAACCTGGACGATCATCCGTCGCCGCAAAGTCGCGACCGCGTCTGTCTAAGGGACTTCAGGTTTAGCATAAACTAAACAGGCCAGGCCCGTCTCATCGGGCCTGGCTTTTTTTGTTTCAGAAACCCCTGAATTGCAAACTGGTGTACAAGGGGAGGCTGTCCCGGGAGTTAGTATAAACGCCAAATGCTGTCATTGCGAATCCGGCCCGTCAAAATTCGCTCACTGTTGGCTTAGGTTTGCTTTGTTCGGCGAGTCAATGATAGAGGTCAAGTCGAGAGTGCTTCAAGCCAAAGAGAAGGAGCTGGAGAGGCGACAAAAGAAGTGAAGAAGGTGACCGGAGGGCTTGTTCATCTGGCACCTTCAGCCCAGGGCCACATCAAGGGTCATCATCACCGCAAACCCAAGAATTGCTCCGGCGGTGGCGGCATGGGAGTGCCCGCCCATGTGTGATTCCGGTACCAGTTCCTCGACAACCACGAAGATCATTGCGCCGGCGGCGAATGCCAAAGCATAGGGCAGAAGTGATTGCGCCATCAATACCAGTACTGCTCCGAACACACCGGCAATTGGTTCCACGACGCCTGACAACTGTCCGTACCAGAAACATTTGAAACGGGAGATTCCCTCGCGACGCAGCGGCATTGACACGGCCATTCCTTCCGGGAAGTTCTGGATACCGATACCGAGGGCGAGCGCCACCGCTCCCGCCAGGGTGGCCGATGGCAAACCGGCGGCGATAGCGCCAAAGGCCACGCCGACCGCCAGGCCTTCCGGGATGTTATGCAGAGTAATCGCCAGCACCAGCAAGGTAGTGCGCCGCCAGCTGGTTTTCACGCCTTCCGCTTCAGACTCAGGAGCGCCGATATGAAGGTGAGGCAATACCATATCAATACCCCTGAGAACGAACGCCCCCAGCAGGAAACCAACAGTGGCGGGAACCCAGGCAGGCAACTCCCGGCCTTGTGACATCTCGATAGCCGGTGCCAGCAGCGACCAGTAGCTGGCGGCGATCATCACGCCGGCGGCGAATCCCAGCATGGCATCCATCATTCTTCTGCTAAGACCCCTGGCCAGAAAGACAACCGCCGCTCCCGACGCCGTGACCAGCCAGGTAAAGCAGGTCGCCAGCAATGCCTGTATTATTGGGCTGAGGTTTGTGAACCAATCAACAATTGCCATCAATTACACCACTTGATTGCGCCGATGCTAATAACCGAATAATCTTATCTACAAGGAAAAGGCTCAGATTGATTTGATTTCACCGACGTTCTTATATATCTCGTGGGGACGGTAAGGGTATCTGTTAACATCCTTCCGGCTATGGACACCCGACAACACCAGGATGGTTTTCAGGCCGCTTTCAATACCGGCGATGATGT
>JAGLUH010000018.1 GCA_023134875.1 Candidatus Zixiibacteriota bacterium | reverse complement strand
AGGATACTTCAACCAATCTTCGCTATAAATATGGCGACAACCTGAACTGCAATCCTCAGGAATCGCTTCTGATCAAGAACCCGAGCCGCTATCGCCTGCCCCACATGAGTCTGGCAACCACCTATCTGATCGCTCGGGAGGACTATTACTTTGTTTACCCGACCAACTACCACGAATACAGCCGCCAGTTTCAGAACAGCTTCCAGCACGGCGGCATCAGCCTGGACGAGATGATTATTCCCGTGTGTACACTAACGCCCAGATAGTAGATGTTTTCTCAATCGTGGCGGTCGCAATCGGAAACTCAAACCCGGGAAATTGCTGATCGGTTCGCGGCGCAACTGGCAGCCGGTGACCGCGTGTTGCTGATCGGTGACTTGGGAGCAGGCAAGACCGTCTTTGCGCAGGGATTAGTGGCGCACTTTGACCAGGATATCGAAGTCACCTCGCCCAGCTACGCCCTGGTTCACGCCTATCCGACAACGCCCCAAATCTTCCATATCGATCTCTACCGCATAACCGACGACAATGACCTTGCCGACCTCGGCTTCGATGAATACCTTGAATCTGATGGTATTGTGGTTATTGAATGGGCGGAGAAATGCCGTAAACACTGGCCGCAGCGTTATTATCGAGTGATGCTGAAAATGGTGGCGGAAACGGAACGACTGATTACTATCGAGGAAATCGGCGATGCTGCTGGCGGTTGACAGCTCATCGGCCAGACTTAAGCTGGGGCTGGCTGATGAGGCGGTAATTCACGGCAACTATGTCGGCCCCGCGGATCGTAGCCATTCCGAAAAAATCATTGGGGAGCTTGACAAGCTCCTGGTGAATGCCAATATTTCACCTGCACAGCTTGACGGCATGGCGGTGATTACCGGCCCGGGGTCGTTTACCGGCTTGCGGGTAGGTACTGCCACGCTGATTGGACTGGCTCAGGCGTGGAATAAGGAGATCATCGCCGGCTCAACAACGGTTATGCATCACCTGTTCCTCGCGGGCGGGAACAGTGAGGCGTTAGTGGTAATTCATTGCCGCGCCGATCAGTTCTTCGTATCGACCGCTGCCACGGAAGTGGAGATTCTTAACGTGTCGGAGATTACCAGCCGTTACCCCGAAGCTCTCTTCGGCGGGCCTGGAGCCGAGAAGTTGCAGGAGTTGGTATCAAAAGCAGGTGGTCACGCTTTACGGCTGGCAGCGCCGTCATCTTACGATGGCGGCCAGTTAGCGGCGTTGTTTACCGCCAACCGGCAGGGCTTTGCGGTTCTTGATCCGGCTGATGTGCAGATCAACTACCTGGTAAAGTCACAGCCGGAACGAAAACGTGACCAGGAAAGCTTCGAGATTGTCGAAATGGCGCCGGCTGATCTTAATGACATTATGCGGATTGAAGCTGAGTCATTCAGCGATGCCTGGAAGGAGAAGAACTTCCGCGCCGACATAGACAATCCCGATGTGATCACTCTCGCAGTACGGCGGGGGAAACAATGCATCGGCTATGCGGTCTGTGTTGCCGTCGATGCGTACGGTTATATCTCGAATATCGCCACCGCCAGGGAGTATCGTTCGGAAGGGATCGGCAAAGCCCTTCTGGATGAGTTGTTTTCCCGCCTGCGACGCCTGAAGAAACGGCAACTGCTGCTCGATGTTCGTCCTTCCAATGTAAAGGCGGTTGAGTTCTACCAGAGTTATGGTTTTTCGATTCTGATGCGAAGAAAAGATTTTTACAGCAGTCCGGTGGAAGATTCCTATACTATGAGCATGGAGATTCTGTACTGATTATGGAATGGTTTAAGCGCAAACCAAAACCGCCGCCGACAACCAGACGGGATATCCCGGATGGACTCTGGACTAAATGCAACTCCTGCGGTGAGATTATCTATGTCAAGGAGTTGGAAAAAGCGCTCTGGGTCTGTTCCAACTGCTCCTATCATTTCCGGATCAAACATGGCGATTATCTGAACATTCTCACCGATACTGGCAGTTTTGAGGAATATGACACCGGCCTGGTTTCGCTCGACCCGCTGGGGTTTCGCGATTCCAAGAAATATCCCGACCGCATCAGTGCCGCTCGCAAGAAAACCGGTATGAACGATGCGGCTGTCGTCGGGCTGGCGACAATCGACGGCCGCCCGATTTCGCTGGCGATTATGGATTTCGCTTTTGTCGGTGGCAGCATGGGCAGCGTGGTCGGCGAGAAGATCGCCCGCACAATTGAGCGGTCGTTAGAGCGATCGATCCCGCTGGTGATTGTTTCCTGCTCCGGCGGCGCCCGGATGCAGGAGGGAATTCTTTCGCTGTTGCAGATGGCCAAGACATCGATACTTCTCTCCAAGCTGGCGGATCAGGGCATCCCCTTCATTTCCATCCTCACCAATCCCACTACCGCCGGCGTGATGGCCAGCTTTGCCTCGCTGGGTGACGTGATTATCGCTGAACCGGGAGCTTTACTTGGTTTTGCCGGTCGCCGCGTTATCGAGCAAACCATCGGCCAGAAACTTCCCGATGACTTCCAGAGTTCGGAATTTCTCTCCAAGCACGGTTTTCTCGACAAGATCGTGCATCGCCACCAGTTGCGCCACACTGTCAGCCTGCTGCTCGATTACATGACAAACTGACTATGCGTTACGATGACGCCATAGATTTTATCTATAATCTCGAACTCTTTGGTATCAAGATGGGACTGGGCAATATCACGCGTATGCTCCAGCATCTCGATAATCCACAGGAGGCGTTCAAATCGATTCATATCGCCGGCACTAACGGCAAGGGTTCGGTGGCGGCGATGCTCTTTTCGATTCTCAAGGCGGCCGGCTACCGCGTCGGCGTTTTCACCTCGCCGCACCTGGTCGATTTTCGGGAACGGTTTCGCACCGACCGGGGACATATCGACAAGAGATCGCTGGCGCGCTTTATCGGTGATAATCAGCAGTTCATCCGCGATGCCCGCATTACTTTTTTTGAGATATCAACCGCACTGGCTTTCTGGTATTTTCGCAAGATGGCAGTCGAGGTGGCGGTAGTGGAGGTGGGACTGGGTGGTCGCCTCGATGCTACCAATATACTCAGGCCGCAGCTTTCAGTAATAACGGATGTCGATTACGATCACACCAAGATTCTGGGTAACAGCCTGGAAAAAATCGCCATTGAGAAAGCGGGGATCATCAAGGCGGCGGTACCGGTGGTCACGGGTGTTCGCAATCGGCGGATTTACGCTTTACTCAGGCGAATTTGCAAGGAGCGGCAAACAACAATCACGCGAGCGGTGTCGCCACCCAAGAAGCTGACGTATGATAACGGGATGATGCGATTCTCTCTCAGCCGGAATGGCGATGGTCCGTTCTTGCTGACGCCGCTGGCTGGTGTGCATCAGATTCAAAACGCTGCTGTCGCCGCTTGCTGTGTCGATCTGCTTAACGGGAATGGTTTTAGGATCGGTAAACGAGCTTTTCAGCGTGGCTTCAAACAAACGCGCTGGCCGGCTCGTTTCCAGGTGATCTGTCGGCAACCGACGATTCTGCTTGACGTTGCCCACAATCCGTCCGGCGCCCGCTGCCTGGTGGAAAGTTTTCGGCTTGCCTTTCCAGCGCGTCGCGCGGTTCTGGTTTGTGGTTTTCTCGAGCGACCCGATTATGATGTGATGCTGGAATCGCTGCAACAGATCACCCGACGGGCGGTAATCTCCCGTCCTGATTATCGCCGCAGCGCCGAGATTGAGGGCGTTATCTGGGCAGCGGTCAATGCCGGTATCGATTTTGATGTCCGGCTCAAGGTCGCTGATGCTGTCGACCGGGCCCTGCAAATAATCGGTGAAAAGGATATTCTCTTGATCTGCGGGTCGCATTTCACTATCGGTGAGGCAATCACTCGCCTGGGACAGTTGCGGCGACAGAGGCAATTAACGACACTTTCTGCCGATATAACCTATATCAATGATAGACTCTGACGAACAGATGGCGCAGCCTGTTGGCGATCGCCCCGCGGCAGCGGGCAAGATCGACAAGCTGACCGAATTGGCCGAAGCCAACAAGAGGCTCAAGCGCAAGATATTCGACCTCTACACCGTATTTGAGATTTCCAAGCATCTCAACTCGGTACTAAATACAGAGGCGTTGCTCGACGGTATCATCCTCACCTGCATCGGTCAAATGGGTGTGAACGGCGCGGCTATTTTCATCGCCAAAGATCATCTCAGCAACGATCTGACGATGGCTCAATGCAAGGGTCTCAAACTGGTACCTGCGGCTGATGTGGTGATTCCCGAAAACAGTCCGGTAATTGAGCTGTTTCAGGGTTCGCATGCGAAACCGCTCAGTTACGGAGAAATCAAGAAGCGAGCCGGAGACCTTCCGGAAGTGGAACTGTTGGGAAAACTGGAATGTGAGTACCTGATTCCCATGGCGCTGCAAAACCAGGTGCGGGGGCTATTGTCGGTTACTCGCAAGATTTCCGGCACGGAGTTCTTTGAAGACGATCTGGAGTTTTTGGCGATACTGGCCAATCAGCTTTCAGTGGCAATTGATAACGCTCGTTTGTTCGACTCCGAGAAAGAAGCATTGGAGAAACTGAAGCAAACCCAGAAACAGTTGGTGCAAACCGAGAAACTGGCAGCGCTGGCACAGCTCTCGGCACGGGTGGCGCATGAGGTAAACAACCCGTTGGGTATTATCAAGAATTACCTGGAGATCACTCGGGCGCACCTGGCCGCTGACCAGGAATCGGCAGAGCACTTGCAGGTTGTCGCTGAAGAGGTGGATCGTATTGCGGGTATCGTGCGGCAACTGCTCTCGATGTTCCGCCCGCGCCAGGAGCAATTCGCCGAGATCGACTTGGAGACTGTACTGGATGAGACTCTGCTGCTGATGTCGATTCAGATCCAAAAATCACAAATATCGATTGAAAAGCAGTTGCCTGACAGCCTTCCGCGGATCAACGGCTCGGCGGAACAACTCAAGCAGGTCTTTCTGAATCTGCTGATGAACGCCTGCGATTTTACGCCGGTGGGGGGGAAGATGAGCGTGGTCGGAACGCTCGGCGATGGTAACCTCACCCTTACCTTCACCGATTCAGGGCCCGGTATCCCACCGGAGAATCTTGCCGTTGTGTTTGAACCATTTTTTACGACGAAGAGCAACGATCAGGGTACCGGCCTGGGTTTGAGTGTCTGCTATGGCATAATCAAGGCGCACGGCGGTACGATCAGTGTTGACAATGCTCCTGAGGGGGGCGCGCGTTTTACTATCAATTTGCCGGTGAGAACTGCGGATGAGTAGCTCTCGGAAATCGAGAATCCTGGTGGTTGATGATGAGGAGCGGATGTGTCGTTCGCTCGACAGCCTCCTGACCAAGGCCGGCTACCTGGTCGAAACAGCCGGTGACGGCAAAGAGGCTCTTGAACTTTACCGGCGCAATCCGCACGACCTGGTGATTACCGACATCAAGATGCCGAAGATGGACGGTATCGAACTGATGCAGGAAGTGCGTCGCGATAATCCCGATTCGATGGTGATCCTGATGACCGCCTATGCTTCCCTGGACACGGCGGTGGCGGCCATCAATACCGGCGCTTACGATTACATCGTCAAGCCGGTGGAGTTTACGCAGTTGCGGCTGGCGGTCAAGCGTGCCCTGGAGAAAAGGGAACTGCAAGAGTCGCGGGCGCAGTTGATGCAGGAACTCCAGGATAAGAACATCCAGCTTTCCCGCCGAGTGGCGGAAATCGATGCGCTCTACCAGGCGGGCTTAACGCTGTCGCGGGCTGCCGATCTCAACACCCTCCTGACCCGCATCATCGAGCTGGCCCTCGATGTAATCAAGGCTTCGGTTGGATCGGTGATGCTTCTCAATCCGGAAACCAATGAGTTGACTATCAGTGCCGCTGTCGGTCTCAGTGAAGAGGTTCGAGAGAGAACGAGGGTCAAGCTGGGCAGCCGCATCGCCGGTCATGTCGCCAAGACGGGAGAGCCCTTGCTGATTTCAGATATCGATAACGATCCCCGTTTCTCCCGCTACCAGACCGGCGGTTATGAAACCGGCTCAGCGCTTTGCGTACCCTTAAAGGTTAAGGATCGCATCCTCGGCGTCATCAATCTATCTGATCCGCGCGAGGATGAGGAATTTACTGAAGCGGATTTGAACCTGCTGGAAACTTTCGCCTCACAGGCGGCGATCGCGATCAGCAGTGGCGAGCATTTCGAGCAGCTCAGAAGAAAACTGGAAGAGCTTTCGGTTCTCTACAAGATAGCTTCGGAGCTGGCCAATGTCGACAACTCCAGTGATATGACCCAGTTGATCTATGGCTCTCTTAAAAAGATCATTGATGTCGACTTCACAGCCTGGCTCTCCTGGTCTGATCGTGGTGAGAAACTGGTATTCAATAGCTGGGAAGGGTTTGGTGAAGAGGAGGCGGCCAGGCTGATCGGCCGCGAGGTGCCGCTCAAAGACAAGACGATCTATTCGACGAATCTGCGAACTGCGGCGATCAAGGAAGAAATCGAGCGTCTCACCTTCTTCAAAGATCAGGTTAAGACCCTCACCGCGGTACCGATTATCACCAAGGGCGCGCTGCATGGCGTCTTTTGTCTCGGCTCGCGGCGGGAAAATGCGATTAGTGCCGATGATGAGTATATCGCCTCGATTGTCACTTCCCAGGCGACCTCGATCTATGAACGCCAGCGCGCCATCCTCAACGCCACGCGGCTGGTAGCGATGGGCAAGATGATTTCCGAGATTTCCCATGACTTGAAGAAGCCGCTTACCAACATTCGGGGTTCGCTGCAGATCATGCGCCAGCACTGGCCGGAGATCGCCGAGAAGGATGATTTCTTCTCCACCGCCGAACAGGAACTGCTGCGTTTGAACGAGTTGGTGCTGGAGTTGGTCGATTTCTCCAATCCCAGGAAATATCAACTGGAGCGCAAGCAGATTTCCGAACTGATCAAGCGCATACTCCGCCTGGTGGAGAATGATCTAAACAAGCATCAGATCGAGTTTGCAACGCAATTTCAAGAGAATCTGCCGGCGGTGATGATCAACGAAAACGAGATTGTCGAACTGCTCCTGAACCTGATTCATAACGCTATCGATTCAATGCCAACCGGAGGCAAACTGACCATTGTCGGCGTGGTTCAGCCTAAGGCGGAATCGGGAAAATCAATGGTCGAACTGCAGATTAGTGACAGCGGCGACGGCATCGCGCCGGAGTTGCAGGATAAGGTCTTTGATCGTTACTTCACGACTAAGGAGAGTGGTACCGGCTTGGGACTGGCGATCTGCGAACGGATTGTCATGGCGCATAATGGCTCGATTGAACTGGACAGTCGGATAGGTGAAGGAACCACTATCCGAATCAGACTTCCCGCCGTCTGATGCCGTTCCCGACAGTCGGGGACTCCTGCCCTACGACATGTTGCATCACAATTAGAAAGTGGAATAAGTTGTCCGACTGCTACTACCGCAAGGCGGGAGAAGTTGACCTCGGCTCATCAGTCAGGAGGCTTACCACTATTACCGCCAGCAGCGAGGCAAAGAAGCCGGGGATTATCTCGTAGAGGCTGCTTTTCAGGACGGGCACGAAGTACCAGACGATCACGACTACCGTGCCGGTTACCATACCGGCGGCCACACCCGCTTTAGTGGTCTTTTTCCACCAGAGGGAAAGTAGTAGCGGCGGTCCGAAAGCGGAACCAAGGCCCGCCCAGGCAAAGAGAACCATCCAGTAAACCAGTTGTTTGGCGGAGAGTGCCAGGATAAAGGCGACAATGCCGATCACCAGCGTGGTCACGCGGGAGATCAACAACAGCGTTCTCTGGTCGGCATGCTTGTTTATTAACTGGTGGTAGATATCCTCCGAGACCGCCGAGGTGGAAACCACCAACTGGCTGTCGGCGGTCGACATCATTGCCGCGATAGCGCCGGAGATCAGAATACCCGCCAGCCAGGCGGGGAAGAATCTCTCCACCAGGTAGGGCATGACTTGTTCGGCATCAGTCAGTCCCAGCGGCCCGAGAAGAATCGTACCCTTAAAATACGCGATGGCCGCCAGCCCGATCAGAGTAGCCCCGAAAAAACCGCAGACCGCCCAAAGTCCTGCTATTACCGTTCCCTTACGCAGATCATCGGGGTTTTTGATCGACATAAACCTGGTCACCAGATGCGGCTGTCCCATGTAGCCAAGCCCGACTCCCAAACCGCCAAGAACCAGCGCCAACGCCTGCCAGCCGGTTTTGCCCTCAGTCATGCTGACCTGTAACGGATCGACCCCGCCGATAACCGATGCCATTTCGCCCAATCCCCCCAGTTCCACGATCATCACCAACGGCAGTGCCACCAGGGTAAAAATCATGATGATACCCTGAAAGAGATCAGTCCAGGCGACGGCGAAGAAACCGCCCATGATCGTGTAGGCGACGATTATCAGCGCCCCGATCAGCATACCGACCAGGGGAGAAAGACCGAAAGTGATATTCAGCACTTTACCGGCGGCCAAAAACTGGGCGGCGACATAAGCGGTGAAAAAGAAGATGATAATTACGGTAGCGATTATCCGCACCAGGTGCGTACTGTCGGCCAGGCGGGCCTCGAAGAAACTAGGAATGGTGAGCGCGTTGTATTTTTCGGTCAGCAACCGTAGTTTTTTGGCGATCACCAGCCAGGAAAAAAGAATGCCGCCGATGCAGCCGATAGCAGTCCAGAAGGCGGAAAATCCCCCCACCAGTGCCATCCCGGGCAGGCCGATCAATAGCCAGGCGGACTCTCCGGAAGCTCGTTCCGAGAAAGTCACCACCCAGATACCAAGTCGTCTGCCGGCCAACAGGTAATCGGACAGCGTCCTGGTCAGGCGTAGGGTGATTATACCGACTGCTAGAATAATCACCAGGTAGAGAACGAAACCAAGCAGGGTACTGTCTATAACCCGATTGTTCCTTGTCTTGAAAATGTTGCCAAGACTGCCGCTTATAATCACTCTGCCGGCTCGGTATGGCAATAAGAAAATGTCTCTCTCCGATGAAATCTCTTATCCGTCAGATTAAAGTTGACAAAAGTAGTCGCCGATAAAACCCAATAGATGGACTAATTACTAATCGAGCGGACGCAGCTTGACAAGAGGGGATCAGTTGCTTTCATAACGTGAAAGAAATCTTGTACGACCGCTATTGTCTGATTTATAAGAAGCTGCAGGAAAAAGAATTTCGCAAAGATTTATTGGATTTCAGAGTAAATGGATGTATACTCTGTAGCGGTAGCAACGGGTTGAAGTAAATATTCCAATTTACCTGACTCCTATAAACTGCTCAGAAAACGGGTCGTATTTACAGTGCCTTAAATGGCTTAAGACACCAGCAGCAGAGGTAAACAGATGAGATTCTCCAGGTTACATCAATGGACAGACGACCCTCGTGAAGCGGACAAGATTCAGGATCGTTTCCGCAGCCTGATTTCGCTCAAGCCGGAACGAACTGATTTCAAGCTGGTGGGTGGCGCCGATGTCGCCTATTCCAAGAAAGACAACATGGCTTTTGCCACTGTGGTGGTGCTTAAGGTTCCGGAGATGGACCTGGTGGAGAAGGTGCGGGCGCAGGCGAATGTCACCTTCCCCTTTATGCCCGGTTACTTCTATTTCCGCGAGGGACCGGTACTGGTCAAGGCGCTGGCGCGGCTGAAGATTGTGCCCGATTGTTTTATTTTCGACGCGCACGGCATCGGCCATCCCAAAGGAATCGGTATGGCTTCACACCTCGGCCTGCTTCTCGATATGCCGTCTATCGGTTGCGCCAAGAAGCTTCTCTGTGGTGAGGCGGGAGAGCTGGGTAACGAAGTGGGCGATACGACACCGATCCATAACGGTAACCGAGAAGTGGGATGCGCCGTGCGATCCCGTCAGAATGTAAAACCTCTCTATGTTTCCCCCGGTCACAAGATAGATATCGAAACTGCGGTGCGAACCGTGATCGATCTGCTGCGTGGTTATCGTCTCCCCGAACCGTTGCGGCTGGCTCATGTAATGGCTAATAAGCAGCGCCGCAACTACGATAACAACCTCAGCTTTGCACGACGATAATAATTCCGCAAGTGTAATCTTGTAGGTCGAAAGTCTCGCGTTTTCGACATTCACGCTGTAGTGATACTGCAGGCTGTATCATTCAGAAAGGGAATCCTGATTTCTTGAGGGGAACCGCGAAAACCTAATGAACCTTCTCGACCTTGCCGGCCTTGAGGCAGCGGGTACAGACGGTCATTTTCTTAACCTTGCCGTCCACCCGTGCCCGTACCGTTTGCAGGTTGGGATTGAAGCGCCTCTTGGTGACATTATGAGCATGAGAGACATTGCTGCCGAACATTGGTTTCTTACCGCAGATTTCGCAAACTTTAGACACGAGCTATCCTCCAAAAAACATCAAGACTTAAATTATACTCTCCCATCTAATAAAAGCAAGCATTTTCTCTCGATTTTTCGATCTCCCGAACTTACTGCTTGACAACATCCTTTCAGATTCTATGCTGATTTACAGCAGTCGGGAGGTCGGAAATAATGGCCGGTTGTTCCCGGTCAGGTTAAGTCATGTCCGGCAAACAGTCGGACAGATAACCACTGTAGTTAATTCTTAATCTTCCCATCGGAAGGGAAGATCGACAACTTAACAAATCGAAAGCCGAACCTCCCGGCTTTCTTTTAATCCTTACAGTCGAATCGGTTTACTGCTATTTGGGGGCGCCGTTTTCATTTGCCTTTAACTACCTGTAGCCCTACCTTCAAGCCCTAACCACGGAGGTCGGATGGCGGAACCCAAGATCACACCGGAACTGGTAGCCGAACACGGCTTGTCTGATGAAGAATACCACAGAATAAAAGAGATACTTGGTCGGGAGCCCACATTCACCGAACTGGGTGTTTTCTCGGTGATGTGGTCGGAGCACTGTTCCTACAAGAACTCGATTGAGCTGCTAAAAACCCTGCCCCGTGAAGGCAAGGCGCTCCTGACTGAGGCGGGCGAGGAAAACGCCGGCGCGGTTGATATCGGCGATGGTATGGCGGTAGTTTTCAAGATCGAATCGCACAACCATCCGACCGCGGTCGAGCCTTACCAGGCGGCGGCTACCGGTGTCGGTGGCATCCTGCGTGATATTTTCTGCATGGGCGCCCGTCCGATCGCCGCCCTAAACTCGCTTCGTTTCGGGCCTTTGACCCTGACGCGACCCCGCTACCTGTTTGACGGCGCCGTGCGCGGCATTGGTGATTACGGCAATTCTTTCGGTGTACCGACGGTTGGCGGTGAGGTCTATTTTGAAGAGTGCTACATCGGCAATCCGCTGGTCAATGCGATGGCGGTCGGTATCTGCAAAGTTGACCGGATGGCTTCCGCAATCGCTCAGGGGGTGGGCAATCCGGTAATGATCATCGGTTCCTCCACCGGCCGCGACGGTATTCACGGCGCCACTTTTGCCTCGGAGGAAATCAGCGAAAAATCGGAAGCCAAGCGTCCCTCGGTGCAGATCGGCAATCCCTTCATGGAAAAGCTGCTGCTGGAAGCGACTCTCGAAATCATCAGGGAAGACCTGATTGTCGGCGTGCAGGACATGGGCGCCGCCGGCATTACCTGTTGCAGTTCGGAGATGTCGGCACGCGGGGAAAGCGGTATCGATATTGATCTTGACCTGGTGCCGGTGCGTGAAGAAAAGATGACCGCTTATGAAATCATGCTCTCCGAATCGCAGGAGCGGATGTTGATGGTGGGTCGACCGGAAACCGAGGAGCGTATCAGGGAGATTTGCCGCAAGTGGGACCTCAACTGTGTCACCATCGGTCAGGTTACCGACAGTAAGCGGTTTGTCGTCAGGAAAGATGGCAAGGTTGTTTCCGACATACCCTCTGACGTACTGGTACTGGGTGGCGGCGCGCCGGTCTATACCCGTGAACAAAGGCGGCCTGCTTATCTGGATAAAGTGCAATCGTATGATTTCAGTTCCCTGCCGGAGCCTGGCGGTTATCAGGATATACTGAAACGCCTGCTGGCCAATCATAATATCGCCTCAAAAAGATGGGTATATGATCAGTACGACTCGATGGTGCGCACCAACACCGCTGTCGGTCCCGGTTCGGATGCGGCGGTGATGCGTATTCGCAAGAGTAGCAAAGCGCTGGCGCTCGCCACCGACTGCAACGGCCGCTATTGCCATCTGAACCCGCGAGTTGGCGCCCGGATTGCCGTCTGCGAAGCGGCGCGCAATGTTGCCTGTTCCGGCGCACGGCCGGTAGCGATCACTAACTGCCTGAATTTCGGCAACCCCTACAAGCCGGAGATGTACTACCTCTTTGCCGAGGCGGTCGCCGGTATGGGCGAAGCCTGTCGCGTTCTGGAAACACCCGTAACGGGCGGCAATGTCTCATTCTATAACGAAGACCCAGACCACGCCGTTTACCCGACACCGACTATCGGTATGCTGGGAATCATCGACGATGTTGACCACATCACCACGCAGCACTTCAAAGATGAAGGGGACATCATCCTGCTGGCGGGAAACAGCACTGATGAGTTGGGCGGCTCCGAATATCTCAAGGAGATTCATGGCCTGGTGACTGGTGATGCACCGGCGATTGATCTCGCCTTTGAGCGCTACCTGCAAACGTTTATCCTGGAATCGATCGGGAAAGGGCTGGTCAAGTCGGCGCATGATATCTCTGAGGGGGGTCTGATGGTTGCTCTGGCCGAATGCTGCATCACTGATCGAGAGAACCTGATCGGTGCCCGTCTCAATCTGGAATCGAACGTGCGCCGCGATGCGCTCTATTTCGGTGAATCCCAATCTCGTGTTATTCTATCCACCGATCCGCGAAATAAGAAAACCATCGTAGAACTGGCGCGAGCGCAGGACACCCCACTGACGGTAATCGGTCTCGTTGTCGGCAAACGGTTATTGATAAACGAGGATATCAACATCCCCGTTTCAGAACTGGCCGATCTCTATTTTGAGTCGGTCGGCAAAGCGATGGCATAGATCACACAACTTTGCCGACCTGTTGATTTACTTCTTTTATTTGCTTAGTAAAGCTCCGAATCGCCGATCATTTGGCAAAGATCAATATCAGTGCTTACGCTGACATTGTCGCCATTCTTGCGTTCGGTTATATTCAAACCGATAAGTTGATCACCTTTTTCAAAGAGTAACAGTAACTGGTCGGAGTTTCCGGTCTGCATGAATCCGCGCAGTGAAGCGCCTCTGATTTCTTTCTGCCTACTGACGAATGCTTCTGTAAGATTCATCTCTTTCCTCCATGAAGTGCTGAGCGAAAATGACTCAGTAGCTAATAATTAGGTTTCTCAGTTGGGGTAATACCAACTTTACGAAAGATGGTATCCAACAAGATGCCGTTACGCAAATAAAATTCCTACCCCCGACAAAAAAACATCCTCGCTTCCGGGGGATGCTCCCGCAAATTCCTTTGACAGGCTTCCAAACCACAGCTAACTTGGGCGAAACTGGAGGAAATGATGGAGAAGAAAGCTCACGCGAACACGCTGCACACGCCGCTGGTCTGCAAAGGTTGGGCGCAGGAGGCGGCCATGCGAATGCTCAATAACAACCTCGATCCGGCCGTCGCCGAAGACCCTGACAACCTGGTCGTCTATGGCGGCAGCGGCAAGGCAGCTCGCAACTGGGAATGCTATCACGCGATTGTCAGTAGTTTGAAGGGCCTGGAAAACGATGAGACCCTGCTGGTGCAATCGGGGAAACCGGTGGGGATATTCAGAACGCACGAATACGCCCCGCGGGTGTTGATCGCCAATTCCAACCTGGTGCCCAGGTGGGCGACCTGGGAGCATTTCCGCGAACTAGACAAGCTGGGGTTGATTATGTTCGGGCAGATGACCGCCGGTTCCTGGATATATATCGGTACCCAGGGTATCCTGCAGGGAACTTACGAGACCTTCGTCGCCTGCGCTAGGAAGCATTTCGGCGGCGATCTGGCCGGCAAGTTTATCCTTACCGGCGGCATGGGTGGTATGGGCGGCGCCCAGCCGTTGGCGGCGACTATGGCGGGCGGCGTGATACTTGTCGTCGAGGTGGATGAGGTGCGCATCGACCGCCGTCTGGATAAGAAGTACTGTGACCGCAAGACCGATTTCCTTGATGAAGCATTGAAATGGGTCGACGAAGCCAAAGCTAAAAAGGAACCGTTGTCGATCGGCCTGGTAGCCAACGCTGCGGATGTTTTTCCTGAACTGGTCAGACGGGGCGTGATTCCCGATGTTGTCACCGATCAGACCTCAGCGCACGATGAACTAAATGGCTACATACCCAACGGCATCTCCTATCAGGAGGCATTGGCGTTGCGCCGATCTGATCCTGACGAATACATCCACCGTGCCTATGATGCGATGGTTCAGCATTGCCAGGCGATGATTGATCTGCAAAAGGCCGGAGCGGTTGTGTTCGATTACGGCAACAACCTGCGTGGCCAGGCGCAGAAACATGGTCTGGATAACGCATTCGACTTCCCCGGTTTCGTACCGGCTTATATCCGTCCCCTCTTCTGCGAAGGCAAAGGCCCCTTTCGCTGGGCGGCGCTCTCCGGCGACCCGAAGGATATCGCCGTCACTGATGAAGTCATCAAGAAGGAATTCGCCTACGATGAACATCTAGTTCACTGGATCAATATGGCCTCGGAGAAAGTCGCCTTCCAGGGACTGCCCTCACGAATCTGCTGGCTGGGCTACGGCGAACGTGAGAAGTTCGGCCTCATCATCAACGACCTGGTCAAGTCTGGTCGGATATCGCAGCCCATAGTAATCGGCCGTGACCATCTCGACTGCGGCTCGGTGGCGTCACCCTATCGTGAGACCGAGGCGATGAAGGATGGTTCTGACGCCGTCGCCGACTGGCCGCTCTTAAACGGCTTGTTGAACGCCGTTTCCGGCGCCTCTTGGGTCAGTATCCATCATGGTGGCGGTGTCGGTATGGGTCTGGCGATTCATGCCGGTATGGTGGTAGTCTGTGACGGCAGCGAGGCGATGGCCAAACGCCTGTCGCGGGTTCTTGCCAATGACCCCGGCAGCGGCATCATGCGCCACGTCGACGCCGGCTACGACCAGGCCAAAATCTGCGCCCGCCAGCACAATATCAAAATCCCAATGCTGGAGTAGGTGATGGCTTGACAACGCTGAAATCAAGCAGAAAGGTGGCGACAACTCGTAGGGGCAGAGCGTGCTCTGCCCGAATTTGCTGGAGTACAACGTCACATATGAGGGCGCAGCCCGCTGCGCCTCTACACGTGGTGATCGAATAGTGACAGAAGCACCGAATTATCGACAGAGGAAATCGCTGCGCCTGAAAGGTCATGACTACTCACAGGATGGTGCCTACTTCATCACTATCTGTACTGTGAACAAAACGCCCCTTTTGGGCACTGTGATTGATAACATGATGATAATGAATGATCATGGTTTGATTGTGGAAACAGAATGGCTGAAAACGGGGAGCCTGCGTGCCAATGTCGATTTGGACGTGTTTGTAGTAATGCCAAACCATTTCCACGGTGTCATAGGTCTATGGAAGACTGCGGGCACGGCACGCCGTGCCCCTACGATCGAGCAATTTGGCAGAACGTTGTCAGGCTCACTTCCCTCGATCGTTCGTGCGTTCAAATCAGCGGTCACCAGACGAATCAATCGCATCAGTGGCACACCAGGAAGACGCATTTGGCAGCGCGGTTACTATGAACACATCATTCGCAACGAAAACGACCTTACTGATATCCGCAATTATATCGTCAATAATCCCCTCAAGTGGCATTTGGATAAATACTATGGAGGCCGTTAGTTTCGACTTGACGCGAGATTAGTGATCTGACAAGCAAGACGAGATGACCATGGCCTTAAATGCGCCAGAATGCTCAAGATCGTGTAGGGGCAGAGCGTGCTCTGCCCGTATTCACTTACCTTTGCTTTCTACTGCCGGTTTGCTGAGGTCGGGCATAGGCTTGGCGTTCTTCGGCATGATGAAAAGAGAATCAGACATCTCGATATTGACCGCAATCGAGTCAAAAGTAATCACTAACTCTCCCTCCGGCGCAGCAGTTTTTATTTTGTGAGAGAACACCACGTCACCCACCTTCTTATACTGTAACATCTCCTTTACACCAGCAGGACTTGCCGCTTTGATCAGATAACAGGTCTCGGCATCGAACCAGTAAGAAATAGTGTCCGTTTTTTCAGTCACTGCCAGAATCCGGTGCGCCTTCTTGCCTTTCGCCAGTTCCTCGCCCACATAGGCAACCCTGATCCCCTGCTTTTTGTAATCAAGCAGGTGAAAGAGTTCAGCCTGCTTCATGATTTTTTCCTTCAGGTCACCTTCAAGATAAAACGTACCCATAGGACTCTGCTGCCAGGCATCGACGCCATTGGTGCCACCGCTGCTGATAACCATATCACCCATCAAAACTTCGAAGTAGGCCTTTTTCGGGAGAACGACATAAGTTCTCATCTGCAGGGACATTCCTTGCGCAAAGGTCGTCCCCTGCATCATCACCGATTTCACGGCCTTCAGGTTCTTCTCACCACCAATCGCTTTCAGGTACTTGGCGATCACTTCCTCCGCAGTCATCTGTCCGGCAAGCAGTGACACCACACTTAGTAGAAGCACAGACAGAACCATAAGCTTTTTCATACTTCCTCCTGGTTAGATTAGGTATTCTTTCTACTCTTTTATAATAGGCGGAATTTATAGCTGCGGCAACCGCATTTAATTGCCAATCACTCAAATTTTTGTTGCTTTTACCTCAAGATCAACTAATTATTAAATTAATGATAGGAAGAATGATCGTTTATTACTTCATGATGACAAGGAGGCAACATGAGACTTAAGGTAATGTCAATCATTATTCTAATCGCTGTTCTCGCCGGTGGGTCGACAGCTCACGCCTTCCGGTTCGGGATCGGCGGTTTCGCCGGCGCTAATATGCCGATCGGCCAGGAGGACGCCAGGATGGGACCCGCATTTGGCATCAAGGTGCGGATACCGCTGGTGCCCTTTGTCGGTATTGAACCACACTTCATCTATCTGAAAAACGGTCAGTCCGAGATTGAAATCAAGCACGACTACTGGAACGACACGCCGCAGAAAACCGATGGCGGTAAATACACTACTTTCGGTGTTAACCTCGTGTTCGGATCGATAACCGGCAACGCCGGCCTGAACTTCTACGGTGTTTTTGGCGTTTCCGCAGCTACTTTCAACAAACACGACGGCGCCATTCCCAATCTGTCCCGAGCCAGTTACTGGACCGGGCTCGGGGTCGAATATGGGATCAACGACGCGTTCACCGTTGACTTCCACGCTAAGTTTCTATTCTTCCCTTACAAGGGGGACAGCAAGACAGTGTCACGTAAAAACGGTATCGTTACCATAGGCGTTAATTACTACATTGGCGAGGGGGATGAGCTATGAAACGTGCGACAATTCTGGTTCTGACTCTGGCGCTAGCAGTGGCTGGCTGTCTGGTCAACGCCAATATTTTTGTCCAGGTTGAGATCGATGATTTCACCGCCGACGCAGACGTCACTTTCAAGACGGTCTTGGTCGACCTGAACAGCAACAGTGACTACACAGACAACAAGGAGGACATACTCAGCACGGACGACCTGGGGTTTGT
>JAGLUH010000179.1 GCA_023134875.1 Candidatus Zixiibacteriota bacterium | reverse complement strand
CGAATCTCGCTGCGTGAATGCGACAGCCCGTAGAGCACTCTTGCTTTCTGGTAGAGCGGCGTCTCCGGTGAATTGATATACTTGGCGGTCTCCTCCGCCTTGAGGGTGCGTGCCCCGAAGGCGATTGCCTTGCCGACCGTGTTAAAGATCGTAAACACCAACCGTCCCCGGAAACGGTCGTAGAGAGTATCCTTCTCACTGCGCACCACCAGACCCGCTTTCTCCAGGTCGCTTTCCGTCAGCGATTTGGTCTGGGCCTGGCGGATCAGCGCATCCCAGCTATCGAGTGCGTAGCCCAGCTTGAATCGCTCGATCACCTCGTCGCTTACTTTCCGTTCGCGCAGGTATTCCAGTGTGCTGGTGGAGCTTTTCAGATTCTCAAAGAAGAATTCCGCCGCCACTTCATGTGCGAAGTAGAGCCGCTCGATCTCCTTCGATTCCCGTCGGTAAGTCACTGAGGGCAGTTCGATGTGCGCCCTCTTCGCCAGGTACTTCAGCGTTTCCGGGAAGGGGAGCTTTTCGTATTCCATTACAAAGGAAAAAACATTACCGCCCTTCTGACAGCCGAAACAGTGGAAAATCTGCTTCTCCGGCGACACCGAAAAGGAGGGCGTTTTCTCCTGGTGAAAAGGGCAGCGCGCCCAGTAGTTACGTCCCTTGCGTTTGAGTGGTAAGAACTCAGATATGACATCGACTATATCGGAGGCTTCGCGTACCCGCTCAATAATATCATCACCATAGAACGTCATTACTTTCAATAAACCATGCCACCGCAGCGATGGCAATCGCTTTGTTTATCTCAAGGGAGCATCAAAGGCGGGGAGGACCGCCGACACGCGCCGGGCTTTTTAGTTGATCTCGAAGCCGCTGATCTTCCAGCTACCGTTCTTACGAAGATACAAATATGAAAAGGCGGAATCGGACGGATCGTTAGTGAAAGTGAATCTGACAGTTGCCCTTTTCCTGTCGATGGATACCCGACGTTTGCGCATAACAAAAAGGGAGTCGATTTTGGGCTGAACCTCTGCCAGAAGGGCATTCGGCCCTTTGCCTGCTGCTACCGGTTGGATGAAAAAGCCATTCAGATCACCGAGATTCTTCTGAGCGATTACCTCGGTGATCTCGGTCAGGCGCGCCTTGATCTCGTCGCGTTCCTTATTGGGGTCTTCTTTCTTGACACAAGCCGCAAAAGCCACCGCTAGACCGATCAGCAGAAACACTGAGCGCAGTTGCCATACCTTGCGAATCATCATATACCCCTTATAGCGTTATCCTGAAGGTTGTCGGTTCACCTGGCAATAGTTCGAGGCGGCCGCCGTGGTCGGCGATGATGCGTTGACAGATTGCCAGTCCCAATCCGGTGCCTTCGCGTTTGGTGGTAAAATATGGTTGAAAAATCCTCTGTTGTATCTCCGCAGGGATTGGTTCGCCGCTGTTGCTTACCCTGATTTCCACTTTACCGGTATCTGTCTTATGAGCTTTGATTCCCACCGACCCTTGCCGGCCGGCCGCCTCTATCGCATTACGCAGAAGGTTCAAAATAACTTTCTTCATTTCCAGTTTGTCGATACCAACTTGCAGCGCCGGTTCGACATCAATAATCAGTGAAATATCCTTCTTGTCGGTCTCCAACCTTATGAGAGATGCTATATTGTTCAAGTACTCCTTGAGATCAACAAAAACTTTTTCGATCTTCCCGCCTCGAGCGAGGGCAAGAAAATCTCTTACTATGGCGTTGAGCCTGTCAATTTCAGCGGTGATAGTCTTCAGGAAGTTTTCGTACTCGGCGACATTGTCCACCGGCTTGAATTCATGGCGCAGGCGTTGAGTAGCTATGGAAATCGCATTGAGCGGATTTCTGATCTCATGCGCCACACCGGCGGCCAGGTTGCCCAATTCGGAGAGTCGTTCGCTGGTGCGGACACTTTCCTGCAGCCGCTTCATATCGGTGAGATCATAGACCAGCGAGACCGCGCCGGAAAAGGTGTCGTCAGCAGCATGAATCGGTACGGCGGAGATCAGCAGATGCAACGGTTCGTCATTCTCCCGTGTTAATGTTACTTCGCCCCGCAGCACACTGGCGGTTTCTTTGCTCAGTTGCCCCAGGAAAAGTTTGTCGTCGGCGAAAATAGCACTATAGGGACGACCTAGCACCGCCCTGGCGGACAGAGAAAAAAGCTGCTGGGCGCGGGGGTTGAAGATAGTGATCTTACCGGTGCGATCGATGGCAATGACAGCCGCCTCCAACGAGTCAATAATTTCATTGGTGATGTTTTCCAGTTCCTGCAGGCTGGTTGCCGTTCGTCTCAGTTTGCGACTGGAAATAGCCGCCCAACTGCCGACCAGTCCCAGCACGAAGAGCACTACCGACAGGATCGCCAATTGCCGGAGCGAACTGCTGTAAAGTTCCTGGTAGCTTTCCAGCGACATTCCCAGCCGGAAAAGCGCGGAGGGCAGGGCATCTGACTTGAAAGCACGCACCACTTCCAGTACCGGCTGCCCCTGGAACTGGTGGATGCGGCTGACCATCCGGCCATGAATAACCGCCTCGCTCAGGAAAGTATCGGCCTCGACAGCGACCATCCAGCCAACACTGCGGGAGGCCAGGACAATACCGCTGTCGGATTGCAGCACCACGTAGTTCACGCCCCGCTGTCCGCCAAGCTGTCTCACCAGGTAGCCGATGCCGAGCGATTCCTGGTAATCGGTTAGCTTGCGGGTCAACGCTTGTAGCAGGACGACACCGACATTGGCATTCACCGCCACCTTGACATAATCCTCGCGGGGCAGGACTGACGGCTGCGGCGTGGCAATGGCGATCTCCGCTCTTCCGGTCAATACCGAGTCAAGTACCGCCTGAAGATCATCCTCGGCAGAGATGGCATCCCCGACTGTTTCACTCCAGGAGGAAGCGATAATCAAGCGGGAACTATCGGTGATATCGATACGCTCTAAGTGATAGCGACGCGCCAACACCTCCAGCGAATCCTGAAGAGCAGGATTGATGTCTATCAGTCGGCTGATTAACGCTGCGATATCGACCAGATGTTCGGCGGTAGCCCGTTCGACAATACCGGAAGCGGCGACATTGTTCTGCGCCGAGATAATCAATGATTGCAGCAGCGATTCACCATCGGCAGTGAGCAACTTGAGCATATTCTGTCGGCTGGAGCGGACACCACTATACGCCAGGATGAGAATGGCGGCACCGAAAAGGAGGGCGATTATCAGCACCGACCTTCTTCTTATGATAAAATCAGAAATCATCTTAGGCTCTTGTCTTGCCGCTGAGAATATGTTAGTTTCAATCCTGCCGGAAAAGATAATTGTGAGAATCGGATTCGTACAGTATAACGTGGCATTTGGCGACCAGCGCCGTAATCAGGAGGAAATCGTTTCCCTGCTGGGTGACGAACGATTCGATCTGCTGGTGGTACCGGAGTTGTGTCTTTCCGGTTACTACATGCCGTCGCGGGAGCATGCCTGCAAACTGGCCACCTCGTTCGGGGAAGGCGAGACGTTTGACTTCTTCCACTCCCTGGCTGATAAGCATCAGGGCGCAATTGTCTTCGGCTTCCCGGAACAGGCGGGTAACAAGCTCTATAATTCTGCGGCGGCGGTGTTGCCTGACGGTTCTCAATATCTGTACCGTAAGGCGCACCTTTTCAACCTGGAGAAATCCTGGTTTGACCCGGGAGATACCGGATTTGCCGTTTTCGCATTTCGCGGCGCTCGCATCGGTATGATGATCTGTTTCGACTGGTTCTTCCCGGAAGCAGCGCGTACCTTGATGCTCAAGGGCGCCGATATCATCTGCCATCCCGCCAACCTGGTCTTTGATTACTGTCAGCAGGCGATGCCAACCCGCGCGCTGGAGAACGCGGTTTTCACCATTACCAGCAACCGCACCGGCGCCGACCGGGTAGGTAATGAAATTATTAGCTTCACCGGTCGCAGCCGCATCTGCGACACCAGGGGCACAATCCTGGCTGCCGCCGGCATCGACACCGATGAACTTCACGTAGTTGACATCAATCCTAACCTCGCTCGTAACAAGCTGTTTACTCCCAACAACGATATTCTGGCCGACCGCCGCGAAGACCTCTATTTCTGACCCTTCAATAAATCCGGATAAGCGTGAAGAGAATAACTACCGGCAGGGTTATTTTTGTCTCAAGTCGCTTTTCCTCTTGCCGATAACTGCAAAGAAGGGGGGGGAATTGCTCTTGTTGACACTTGATGGTGGAATAACAGTGAGAACTGCGAGAATCCTGGTTATTGATGATGAACCGGAAATAACTGATATCTTAGATACATTCCTAACCAACGCCGGCCACACGGTAGCGGCTGAGAACAGCGCGACCAAGGGTATCGAGCGAGCTAAAAGCTTCAAGCCCGATATGGTTTTTCTCGACATCATGATGCCGGAAATGGATGGCTACGAAATCTGCCAGGCGCTGAAAAAGGACCCGGAAACGGAGAATATTCCGGTAGTCTTCTTAACCGGCAAGGATACAACGGATGACCAGGGAAAGAGCTTCAAGTCGGGCGGCGATATGTTTGTTAAGAAACCGTTCGTTTGTGAACGGTTGTTGGAAGTAGTCAACCTCGTGCTCCTTAGTCTTAGCAAGGTCTAAGACCAATACCAGAGTGTTGCTCGGAGGATATTTGCTTTGGTGGTCGAATATCCTCCATTTTTTTCTTGACATCTTTGTGCAGTGCACTATAATTGAACCATGAAAGTAATTAAACGATATCCTAACCGGCTGCTTTACGATCCCGATATCGGCCGTTTTGTTACCGGCGAGAGCTTGCGCAACTATGTCCGCTGCGGCGTTGAATTCGAGATCGTGGAGAGCCACTCAGGTCAGGATGTCACGGTGCCGGTATTAAGTCAGGTGCTGGTGGAGGATCTGAATCGTTCCCACAACCAGAAATCGGTGATACAGGTAATCAGAGGTTTTATTGCTTTGAAAGGAGAAATGACGATGGACATTCTCAAGAAAACTATCTTGGCCTCGATCGGTGTTTTCGAAATCACCAAAAGCAAGGCGGAAGAGATCATCGACACGCTGATCAAGCAGGGAGAGATCGCCAAGTCGAAGAGGTCGGACGCCATTCTTGAACTGCTTGACAAGGCTGAGGAATCAAGCCGTAACTTCAAGGAAAAGGTGAGCAAAGACATCGAAACCGTCATTGAGAACCTGAAAGTAGCCAAGAAGAAGGACTTGGAAAAACTCAACAAGAAGGTCGATGACCTGTCCGCCTCACTTAAAGAGCTACTTGATAAAATGGCGTCAAGCGACAATACCTAAGCAGCTTAGTCCGCAGAGCAGGCTGGTAGCTGGTAGGTCGAAACCCTCGCGGTTTCGACAAAGCCTTCTTTATGCTCCGCATTATGTGCGCGGCAGGGCTCCCGACCTGCCCGTTCCTTGGATCAACAATAAGGCAGACGCGGAGAGGCTGTCCCAAAAGTAATCGAGAATAACTTTTGTAGACTTGTCCTCCGATGGGTAGGGGCACGCTGCCGCGTGCCCACGGGCGCGCCGCGGCGCGCCCCTACAAGTTTGAATTCAGTACCCGATTTTCAGACTTTTCTCTCAACTCTGTTCCCACTGCAACACACCATACGCAACAACCTTCTGGGACAACCTCCGGACGTCTGCCACCCACACATTTAATTCCTGACCAGTAGACCGTCACGAAATGGTTCGTGACGGCGCGACATATAGTGCTTTTCCAAAAGTCGCAGGGGATGGGGGGTATCTCGTTGGGCTCTACTTAACTTAACGATTCTCCGGAAGAAATCGCAGTAATTGCCGAAAACTACAATGTGAGAAAAAATGGTCTGTTTATCGGCCTGGCGTTTATCTTGCCATTGGCGCTCTATCTCTACAGCCTGGCGCCTTCTCTTTTCTGGGAGGATTCGACTGCCTTTCAATTGACGGCGGCCGAATTAGGCATACCCCATAACCCGAGTTTTCCCATCTACCTGCTATTGGCTAAGCTGTTCACTCTGATCCCGCTGGGCTCAGCCGCTTTGATGGTGAATCTCGCCTCGGCTTTCTTCTCCGCGCTGGCAGTGATGATGCTATACCTGCTGGCAGTCGCCCTGGTGAAACGGATTACGCCGGAGAGCCGTTTGGTGCAGCCGCTCAGCTTGCTGGCGGCACTGGTCTATGCCGTAACCTATGGCGTCTGGCTGCAATCAGTGCGCGCAGAGGTGTACGCCCTCAATGCCTTTTTAACGCTGCTTCTGATCTGGCTGGTGGTGAAGTATCACTATGGCGAAATTGATTCCCTCCGCTTTGCCTGCCTGACAGGACTGATTGGCGGACTCGGCCTGGCCAATCACTACCTGCTGCTCGGCGCGGTGATCGCTCCCGTGCTTCTGGCGACAATCATCTATCATCACCGCTTCTTGCTTACCGTCAGAATGATTGGCGCTATGATGCTCTTCTGCCTTATTGGTTTGTCGGCCTATCTCTACCTGCCGATCAGGGAGAGCTTCTCGCCGCTCCTAAGCTGGGGGGATTTCTCCAGTCTGGAGGCGTCGTTGAAATCAATCCTGCGGCTGGACGAACAACTTCCGCTGGCAGTCGGCGCGGTTACGTCTCCATATTTGGCTCGACTGATTTCAAACCTGAATCATATCCTCAGTTCCACGTCATCGCTGCTCTTGATTTTCAGTTTCGTTGGAGTGGCTGGTCTTCTCCTGAGAAACCGTCTTGTGCTGCTTGTCGCCGGCCTGCCGCTGGCGGCCTCTCTGGCAACTACCGCCTATGCCGCCGAGTTCTCGATTTATAATCTCGACCTGTTTGGCTACCTGATGCCCGTCTTCGCCATGCTGCCCTTGCTTGCCCTGCTCGGAGCGTCCTACCTAAGAGAGGGCATTGCGCGTCTGAAAGATACCGAGAGAATCTCCGTGCGACGAGTAACAGATGTTGTTCTGTATGGTATATTCGTTGCGGTGCTGCTGCTTCAGTATGCCGGCAGCTCTGCCGACGCCTCCAAGGCTGGATTTGAGGCTACCGATCGGTATGTCGACGAAGTGTTCGCATTCTTGCCGCCGCACGCCATCTTTCTGGCCGGCGAAGATAACAGCTTTCAACCTCTGCTATATCGCCAGGGCGTTGACCATTACCGCACCGATGTCGTGGTTTTATCGGGCGGCGCTCTGCTGCGGTCGGATTATCGTCGTCAGGTCAAGGCTCGGTATCCGGGCTTATGGTATCCGCATGACTGGAAGGAGAGAGGTTTCGCCGCTGGATTTATTCCCAATCTAAAGGAATGGGTCAGATGCAATGCCAAAACACGTCCGGTCTATTTGACCTTAAGCAAGTGGACTACAAATTCGATCCATGATCTCAGACCGGCGGGGTTCGTCTATTCGTTTTCGCCTGAAATCAGTCTCTCGGAAAGGCTCTTGGCGGAGGCTGATGACTACTACCAGGATCACACCTGGCTCTGGGAGCAAAGCTGGGATATCACCACCCGTGAACACTTCGCGCGACTGCTCTATAACTATGCAGTCTACTGTTTGAAGAATAACCAGCCGGGCCGCGCGGCAGCCTACTGTCAGGTTGCCGCCGTTACCGACCCGAACAACGTTGACCTGCTGATCAACTGCTATAAACTCTTCGCCGCTCTCGGTTTGACTGAGGAGAAAAGACTTGTGGCCGAGGGGATACTCGAGCTTAACCCAAACCCTCAGCAACTGAGGTTGCTGACTCGCGACCGTTTACGTTGGGCTCTGAAAGGAGCAGCCAATGAGTAAGCCCGATATATCCGTTGTGGTGCCGATGCACAACGAGGCGGGCAATCTGCCCGATACCCTGATAGATATCGCCGCACGACTACAGGAGGCCGGATACTCCTTCGAGGTAATAGCTGTCAATGACGGCTCCACTGATGACACACCGTTGCGCCTGGATAGTATCAATAAGATAGCTCCCTGGCTTAAGGTCGTATCCTATCAGCCGAATCGCGGTCGCGGCTATGCCATCAGAGAGGGAATTCAGGCGGCCACAGGCAGAATCATCTGTACCATCGACGCCGACCTTTCCTACACTCCCGACCACCTGCCGAAAATGATTGACCTTCTCAACCACTACCCGCGACTTGATTGCGTAGTCGGTTCTCCTTATATCGATGGGGGCGCCACCGAGAATGTTCCCCGGTGGCGGCTTTACATTTCCCGCCTGGGCAATCGCATCATCAGCCGGGCGATGGGAGGAAAAATCAAAACCTCGACCGGCATTCTGCGCGCCTACCGTGCCCGCTGTATCAGGTCAATTGAACTGTTCGCCGACGGCAAGGAGCTCCATCTCGAGATCATCGCCAAGCTGCTGGCGGCGGGTTACAATATCATGGAGATGCCGGCTGTTCTGCGGTCCCGCCAAAGGGGCAAGTCCAAATTCAACTTTCGCGCCATCGCCTCATCACATCTGCTTTTCTCCCTGCATGAGAAGCCGATGCTTCTTTTTGGGCTGATCGGTCTCGGCCTGATCGGCCTGGGGATCCTGGGTGGTGGTTACCTGATATACCTCTGGCAAAGCGCCACGCTCAATCCCAACCGTCCCCTGATGACGTTGGTATCGCTGCTGATTTTAACCGGCATCCAGATCATCGTTTTCGGTTTTCTGGGGAGTGGATTGGTGCGGCTGCGTCGAGAGATATTTGTCGTTCAGCGGGAAAATAAAGACCTGGAGTCACAGCTTGAAGAGTTCAGGACAGAATACCAGTCAAGCGGTCAACCTCAAGCAGAACCAGCCGTCGTCGCAGATGTCGCGCAAACGGAGCATCAGGAAGCTGCTGGTGTTGACCAATCGTCTGCCGTTAGCCGAGGCTGATCCCGCCTCGCCATTTGTGGTCGACTTCCTGCGGGCACTGCAACAAGCCAGTGTGGAACCGTCGGTATTCACCGCCCGTATTGGCGCCGATGAGGGCAGGCTGGATTTGCCGGTCTATCGCTTTGATTGGGGTGAAACGGAAAAAACTCTCTCCGAGCTGAATCTGCTGAAACCAACCGACTGGATCAAAATCAGGGATTATTTCGGTCTGGGACGGTCATGTTTATTCGATCATCTGGCTTCTCATGAATATGATCATCTTCTCGCTCTCTGGGCGTTGCCCTCCGGCTGGTTCGCGCAGCAGGCTTCTCAGGAGTTCGGCATCGACTATTCCATCTGGGCGCTTGGTTCCGACATCAATGTCTGGGGCAAACGACCCTTAACCGGTAAGATAATCAGGGGCATTCTGCGGAATGCCACCGCTTGCTTCGCCGATGGTGACGAACTGGCGGAGAAGGTGACTGCGCTCTGCGGCCGCGAATGTCATTTCCTGCCCAGTTTTCACCGTCTTAAATCGCAAGTCCCTTCCGTCAGGCGGGAATCCTTTTTTCTTTACCTGGGGCGGCTGGAAAAAAAGAAAGGCATCTACGATTTGCTGAAAGCCTTCGCCGCCATCAAACGTGATATCTGGGATTATCGCCTGATTTATATCGGCAGTGGCTCCGAAGAGGACAAGCTCAAACGTGCCATCAAATCATTGAAGCTGCGCGGCAAGGTTCATGTTCTGGGTTGGGTTCCACCCAGGGAAGTGATTTACTATCTCCAGCGTGCCCGCGCGTTGGTGATACCGACTCATTCCGATTCGATTCCCTTGGTCTTCGGTGAGGCGCTGCAAACGGCGACACCGCTGGTGGTGACCGAGGTCGGCGATCTGGGCACGCTGGTGCGTGATAACAAACTCGGCTATGCTGTCCGCCGGAAATCACCACGCGCTTTGCATAACGCCCTGGTGAAAATGATGGTCTCTGACATTGATGTCAGGGAACCGGCGACAAGGTTATTGCAGACCTTCGCACCCGAAACCGCAGTGAGGCGTTTCCTGGAGGTGGTTGATGGCGGTTGAAGCTAGGACGAAATACTTCGACCGATACTGGCGGCATCAGGACCTGATGCGGGTATCGGCGCGGGCTGTTTGGCGCACGGCGAAACTACACCAGGCGGTGGGCGACCGCTATAGCAGTCTGCTTGATATCGGCGCCGGCCAGGGTGAGTTGCTCTCCCATTTCCAGTTGATCGGCTATGATGTCACCGGCTGGGATATTTCCGCGCATGTTGTTGCCGACTTGCGCCGAGAGGGATTTCGCGCCAAGTTGATCGACCTGGAACGCGACGAACTGACGGGCGAGTATGAATTGATTTCCTGTTGTGAAGTTTTGCAGCAGGTACGCAACCCTGATGAAGTGATGCGCAAGGTAGTCGATATCCTCGCGCCAGGCGGTCGGCTGTTTGTCTCGATTCCCAATGAGTTCCATATCCTGCGGTGCCTGGGGTGGGGCAAACCGGTCGAATCACACGTATCACTTTTCTCACCCCGTCGTGCCCTCAAACTGGCCGCCGCTGCCGGCTTGCAGATCGAGAAGACTTACCCACAACCGCTGATCCCCCCTCGCTGGGGCCGCTTCTGGTCTGCTGTTGGCGAACTGATGGCGAACCTGATCCCGTCGTTGTTTTCCCTCTCCACAGCCATGCTCCTCAAGAAACACGATTAAAGCGTAAGCAAGACAGCGCGTAGGTGACGACGTCCTGGAGACTATCCTGAAAGCCTGAATACAAGGTAGGTCGGGTTCCCAGTGAAGTCCGCCACAGGCGGACGGAGCGCGAAACCCGACAATCGGGTATTGTATTCAACTCGTAGGGGTGCGCCATGGCGTACCCAGAGGATTGTGTGCATCCGGTCTGGTTTGTGTGCGTGATGTACCCCCTGAGGTTGTCCCCAAAGTGATCGAGAATTGTAGGTCAAAAGTCCTGTGCTTTTGACGTCTCGCCGACAGGCGAGAGATAAGTTGTCAAAACCGCGAGGGTTTTTGACCTATATGTTTATTTATTGTTAGATTTCTCTCTCAACTCTGTTCTTACTGCAACACACCATACGCAACAACCTTTTGGGACAGCCTCCCCTCGTGTACTAACCCGCCATACATATTGTTGTTGACGAGTATATCCCAAGCCGCTTTATTACTACTATGTCACGAACCAGGTCCGTTGCTGCGGCTAGGAAAGAGGAAATCCTCGGCTTTCTCCTGATAGTTCTGGCGGTATTTCTCTTGATTTCGCTGGCGACTCACAACCGACAGGATTATGGCCTGTTCAGCAATGTCGTCACCTGGACTGATTTTTTTCATCTTGATATCAAAAATGCAGCCGGTCTTTTGGGTACTGTCGCCTCGCAGGGAATACTCTGGGCGGCTGGCAGGAGCACTTTCCTGCTGCCCCTGCTGATGATTCTCGCCGGCTGGCATTACCTGTTCAAATTCAATGTCAGCGGCCTGCGAAACAAACTGCTGCTGACGCTCCTCCTTGTCTTTGCCCTGGGCACGCTGATTATGCTTCTCAACCTTGACAAATCGGATGTGGCTGCTAATCTGACCGGCTCCTTATCGGGAACACTGGGATTCTACTTAGCTGGTCTGCTGCGCACCCTGATTGGCGTAACCGGCGGATTCGCGCTATTGGCGGCGGTCATGGTAGTCTGCTTTTTCAGTGTCGTACCATATCGACCCCGAAATATACGTCAACATATCCTGAAGTTTGTAT
>JAGLUH010000178.1 GCA_023134875.1 Candidatus Zixiibacteriota bacterium | reverse complement strand
CCACTGCCGATGCCTGGGCTGATCACGCGTGTGTGATATGGCCGGCATCAGGCGATTGGTACGGTCCCAACAAGCCGCTATATTTGACGGTAACTACGGACGCCACCGACCTTGCTTCGGCCTACGTCAAGTTCCGCAAGAAGCTGACGGAGAGCCCCGAGGTCTGGGGTGAATGGGATAGCACCGGCACGGTAGCGCCGCAAGGAGGCCCGGGACACAAGTTATTCTACTTCAATAATGACACCGGCGTGTACCCCATCCCTGGCCTTACGCCGTTCTACAATGGCGAGTACGAAGCCTACATTATCACTATCGATAATGCCGGCAACCGCCTTGACTGGACTACCGCCAAGGATTCCTGCGGCGCTTTCGTGTTCTACTGGAACGCAATGGCGGTTGACGCTGACATCATCTCGATCAACGGCGCCACCCACCCGCAGGACCCCGATTGCGGCTATGACGTCTGGAGAGACAGCGTCAATACAGCCGTTGTCGATGTGCACGGCGGTACTACCGATCCGGTTTATATTCTGGATGCCTGGGTGATTATCGAGACCGTCGGTATCCGTGATTCGGTGCGAATCCACTACGCTGATACTGTGACAATGCCTTACAGCTTTGATTTCAGCGTCACCGACTGGCCGAAGACCGGCAACGGCACCTACGAAACAACTCTGTACGTAAGAGTCACCGACACCAGGAACATGGCTGTTGGACTCGATATGGTGGAACTCTGCGTTCCCGATGTTACCGCTCCTGATATCAGGATTTCCTATCCGACCGCCTACCAGAGAGTGCCGATCGCCAAGAGCTCGCTTAACAGCGTGCCTGTCCAGGCAACCCTGTTGAGTACTTCCTATGATCCTGATAACCCGATTCGCTGCGAGTTCTTCTATGTCAGCTATGATATGACCGATACGGTCAAGATTGGCGAGGACGGCACCTACGGGGCCTACTTTGAGGTCATGTGGAACAACTCCAGCCTTTCCGAGGGTTGGGTCTGGCTCTATGCCAAGGTCTATGACGAGGTCGGCAACTGGTCGGTTTCGCCCTGGATCAAGGTCTGGCTCGATCCGGATGCCCCGCTGATGCGGCTCGAAGTCCCGCAGGCAGTGCTGATCAACGGCGGCTGGCATATCGCTCCGGGAGTCAACGGCGGCGTTGTGGAGATGATCGCCGAGATCACCGGCGCTGAGGTTGATGTCGCCAAGGTCGAGTTCTTCCTTGCCTTCCGCGACTCAGTCGACCTCGCCAAGTGGTACAACTATCTCGGCACCGGTATCCCCGCCCAGAACAACTCGATCTGGACATTCAACTGGGGACCCAAGATCATATCCGGTGAGACTCAGTCGCTCATAACAGAGCTTGATACCATCTTGTTCCCGATGATGTGCGGTACAGAGGAGGGCGACACGATCTGGTGTGCCGCTCCGTGCGGCTTCGAGTACAAGCTGCGCATCAAGGTAACCGATGTCTCCGGAAACGTCTATGATGACAATGACGGCGACGGCCAGTTTGACGACTACACCTTCTGGCAGAACCCGTGGGCCAACCCGATCGACCTGACCACGCCCGCCGACGTGTCGAAGATGCTCTTCACGCTTGACTGCGGCGCGCCGCAGGTAGCGATTTGCGAGTTCTACACCGACACGATAAAGTTCGTCACGCCATCGCTGCTGCTGGGCGGCACTGGCGTTGTCTACGCCAAGATGGGTGATATGCTCACAGTCTATTCGGTGACGCTCGACTCGCTCAACGACCTGAACGCGATGAAGGTCGGATACGAGTTCTGGTCACCGGTAACAGGTGGTTATGTCTTCGTCGGCGAGTCTACTGAACCCGACTCATTGTGGAAAGTCCAGTTCGATCCGTTTGCGCTGGGGCTGATCCGCTCTGAGCATGTCATGAACGACGAATACCAGAGCTACATCAGGGCGACGCTGACCGATAGTCTGGGTCAGCAGACCACCGATGTCATCACCTGCTGGGTGCTGGACGATTATCCCGGCATGGCCTGGTGGGATGAGCCGGAAGCCGACGACTTCGTCTGCTGTGATGTCAGTCTGAAGCTCTTTGCTCTTAACGGCGACACCTACAAGAAAGTCGTCTACAAGTACATGCTTGAGTCCGAGGCTGCAAACGGCACCTGGACCGACATCGCTACGGTCTGGGCCAGTGGCTCCGGTCAGGGCTATCAGTTCCCGGCAACTTGGCACACTCTGAATGAGGTCCCCGATGACGATTATCGTCTCGGTTTCGAAGTGACAGACCAGAATGACAATGTCACTTCGGCGGATGACAACCCGCAGATCACGGTCAAACTGCGGAACTTCGTGCCGACCGTCTCGATCACTTCGCCTGAAGGTTCTGACACCACCTTCGCCGAGCGACCGACTTTCCTGAGAGAGCCGTCGCATCCGGTCTTCAAGGCTGAGGTCAGCACCACATCCGGCGTGGCCTGGGTGGACTTCCAGTACAAGCGGATCACTCAGTCGCACACGGCGTTTACTTACTTCGACGGGGCGGCCGACAACTATCCGCCGTACGAGAAACAGTGGTACTGCCCAGGTGAAGATTCGCCGAAATACGGCGGTGATGGCGAGGCTCTAAATGGGGCTTTCTGCGGTGACGGTTTCTATCATTTCCGCGCTGTGGTAGCCAACCACGCCGATAGAACGGGTTACTCGCCCTGGATCATGTGTTACAACGACGTGACGGCGCCGCTGGTCCGGTTGACCGAGATCTTCAGTGCCGACGCCGAGAACAACAACGATCCGGTCGTCAGCGCGCCGGTTGGCAGCGACCTGACATTCACTATTGCGGCGTTTGACACATTGTCACCGAACGGGCCTTCTGATCTGGTCAACTCCGGTATGTCAGCGCTTGGTATTTATGTCTCGACAACCACCAATCCACCGGCCTGGAACGAGATCTTCTACGGCTCGCCTCATTCTTCCGGCTACACAACCTTCAACTGGGCCACGAGTGGCCTGGCCGGCGGTTGGTACTATATAATCGCCATGGGTTGGGATGCCGTCCTCAACCAAGCGACCACGGAGATTGATTCTTTCTTTCTCTATGACGATGTCCCGCCAGTCTGTCTGGTCTCCGGGTTCTATCATAGCCGGATAGTCGGTGTCTCGGAAGCCAGCGCTACCGTTCAGTTCCAGTACAGTACCGACAACGGTACGACCTGGATTCCGATCGGTATCGCCGACCGCGTTCACACCAAGAATATGTTCTACAACAACGTGTGGACTCAGTACGGCATATTCCAGGCTCTCTGGAATCCGGGCGACGGCGACTGCCTGGTGAGACTGGTAGCTGTCGACGTCAACTACAATCAGTGTGATTCGCCTGAACTGGGGCTGACAATCACCAACGATACAGCTGTCGTGACTTCGAATCCGACCGATTTCGGTCCTTCCTCCATGCAGAAGACCTGGGAAGGCGAGACCTGTGATATGGACGGCCTAGCCACGGCGACCTCGAGCTACGGCATGCCGTTCGGTGTCCTGCTGGAATACAACGTATTCAATGATACGTGGGACTGGGATTTTGTCGAGTTCCGTTCCATACCGCAACAGGGTGCGAACATGCAATATGCCGGCCCGTTTGACTTCGACGTAGTAGTCAACAATGGCGGCTGGGGCTGGGGTCACGTGTTCATCTTCGACGGCGACGGTACTACCGGTTTCTCGCTCGAAGAGCATATTGACTTCTACTGGCTCACCGAGAATCTCGGCAGCGGCGGTGAGGTCTGCGGCGACGGCGACAACGTCTGCGTCACCGTACCGCCTGAGTTCACCAATGACTGGGGCGGCTCGTCTGAGCTCCTGACCATCTGGGAGGGAGACCTGGCACCACCATCAGTACACCAGGATGTCTGGATTGTGCCGGTCGGCAATGCCAACGGCGACAAGATGTACTATGTCGGCAACACCGGCTGCAATGGTGATCTCTGCGGCTTAGATAATCGTTACGCGACTATTAAGATGGCCTACGATCCCAGTGTGGATGCGCCGGCCGAATCGCTGCGGGTGATGTACTACTATAACGGCACCTGGTCGGACACCGAAATCTTCTTCCCCTCCTGGGTGGAAGGATTCGACACTGGGAATCACACCGTTGAATTCGCGGCTGAGTGTCTGTCCGGCTTCTTCGCTGTTGTCAAAGTACAGACCAGCGAGATCTGCTTTGACGCCGCCCGTGAGTGGATCTACCCGTGGTGTGGTGATACTTACACCAATGGCAGACCGATATTCGAGTACAGCTTCCCGGAGATCTTCGATAATACGCTTGATTGGGACTACCTGGAGATCCGGATTGACGGTAAGCGGATTTATACCGACACCTCCTGGCAGGCAACCGGCAAACTTGAGACGCCCACTACGGCGCTCGAGACTGCCGATGGCTGGATAGTCACCCTCGATGAGGAAGCCGGTAAGGTGCGCTTCTTTATGCATCCCTGGTTCTTCACCGTCGATAACATGTGGTGGGATGTTAACTGGTGGTACACCTGGCACGAATGGTATGACACCACCCATTACATCGCACCGCTTGCCTGCGGTGACCACACAGTCTCCCTGAGGATCCAGGATACGCAGTTGCGCTGCTACTCCATTGAGGATCCGATTACGGTAGACTGTCTGTCGCCTGATGTCGACTTTGCGAACGGCTACGTTTCCAAGAATCCGGAGTTCTCCTTCACTATCACTGACGATCTCTCCGGTGTTGAATGGGATTCCGTCTATGTCGACATCTTCTTCATCACGAAGGGCGATACGACCGCCGGTGGTAATGATAGTCCGTACGTTGGCAAGGAGAGACTGGTCTTTATGCAGACCTTCTTCCCCGGCCAGATACAGGATTACCGCACTGGCAACACAGTGACGATCTCCACCACCTACGAGCTTGACGATGAGCGCGCTATCCTGGTCGCCATTTACGACGGCACCCGCGACTGTAGTTGTGTTGAGGGTGAGGGTATTGACCCGTCCTATTATGACAACTACGACGAGTTCTACAAGAACGGCGGCGGTGTCTACGACTGCGTCGGCAACCAGACCAGTCCGCACCTGCAGATTCTTGGGGTTGACTACGACGCTCCGAGTGTTATCGTGCAGCCGGATGATGGTTCCGGCCGGTTGATCTTCAGGTTGACCGAGGATGGCTCCGGCTTCAACACCTTGTACATCTACGAGGAAGGCACGCTGTTGACTGGCATGGCTTCCTCACCGGCTGATGTCGATGCCGAGGGTGAGTTCTACTACTTCACCAACGGCGAAGCGGGAATGCTCTATTACTATCCGACCGATGGTATCCATTGTGAGATTCACCTGACGGATAAGGTCGGCAACGTGCGCATCCTGCCTTTGTTCGATGAGCCGGATTGGGAGAAGACCAAGCTTGAAGTCACCAACTATTACAGCTTCCCGAACCCGTTTCATCCGCGGCACGAGGCCGCCACGATCAAGTTCGAGCTGAACGAGCCCGCGAAGGTTGACATCACGGTATACGACCTGGCTGGCAACAAGGTTACGCACCTGTCATCGAACAGACAAATGGGTAAAGGCGACAACGAAGTCACGTGGAACGGCTCGACTTTGGGTGGAACCGAGGTGGCAACCGGTGTCTATCTTGTTCACGTCAAGACCAAGAACGGCAACGATACGGATGACGTCATCATCAAAATAG
Organism: Candidatus Zixiibacteriota bacterium; assembly: GCA_023134875.1. Classification (GTDB taxonomy): domain Bacteria; phylum Zixibacteria; class MSB-5A5; order CAIYYT01; family CAIYYT01; genus JAGLUH01. Next base: position 6,294 of record JAGLUH010000178.1, on the reverse strand, counting down.
CGGTTGTCAAGGAGTAAACTGAGGATAGAACGGGAGAGTCCGCCTTTGGCGGACTCTCCTGCTAAACTTGAAACTGAGGAGATTTCGACATGAGAAATCACCTGAAGAAATTACTGATCTTCACCTGCTTAGCTCTGCTGGTCGGAGTAAGCGGTCAGGCCCTCGGTGACAGCAACCACAGTTTCTCAGGATTCCGCATGGGTGTAGGTGCTCGTGCCCTGGGAATGGGTGGCGCGTACGTGGCAATCGCTGACGACGCTTGTGCTGGTTACTGGAACCCCGCCGGCCTGACGGCAATCGAGAACTTTAACCTGTCCACCATGGTTGCGGCGGACATGGGTGCAGACAGGAAATTCAACCATATCGCCCTCGGCTACAACTTTGGTACCGCCGGTTGGGCGGCCTTTTCCTGGATCGATTTCGGCATCTCCGATATCGAAAAACGCGACGAGTTTGGTAACTCCCTTGGTCTCTTCAACGCCGACGAACACGGTTTCCTGTTCAGCTACGGTAACGTCCTGAATGATCTTCATGTCGGCGCTACCGTCAAGGTTGCCTATGCGAAAATCGATGACTATTCCAAGACCGGCGTTGGTTTCGACCTCGGCCTGAAGTACATAGTCAACGAGAACCTGCATATCGGTATCACCGCTGCTGATCTCGGCACCAAGGTGGGCGAGGACAAGCTGCCGATCGTCTTCCGGCTTGGCCTGGGTGCTTATGCCTTTGACGGCTTCACTTTCGCCGCCGACGTTGAGAAGATTCAGGATGAATCGAATGTCAAGATTCGGCTGGGTTCTGAGTATGACTACGAATTTGCCGAAGAGTACTTCGGTGCGATTCGTGCCGGTGTCAACGACGGCGCTTTTGCGATCGGTGTTGGCCTCACGGTGATGAGCAACTACTCGCTCGACTACGCCTTTGTAGAAGACACCGAGGATTTCCTTGGTCACAATCATCGTGTCTCTCTGACTTTGAGCTTTTAGAGAAACCGTTGATTTGAACCTTTAGAGTTTTACGCCCCTTTCCTTTGAGAGGAGAGGGGCGTTTTTTATCTGTCGCATGACCTTCGGCGTACCGTCGAAAACCCCTTCCCGACAGCAAACATATGGTTCATGCGGATCAAAGTGTCCGGCAACTGCCGGACGCCGCGAGTAGAGGAGCCGTTTCTTACTGGATTGGATTCCCGTTTTTCACGGGGAAAACAGATAACTTGTCGAAACCGCAGGGTTTCGACCTACTCTTTCGCAGGGAGACGTTGCTATGTGCCGAAAGGGCGAATAGTGTCGTAATTGTAGGGGAAAAACCTTCCCTGTACAGTACCTCAAAATCTTGAGTTCGGACTTGATTTTTAGAGTAAAATGATATAGATAACTGTAAGCTGGGGGTGGGATTTTGGTGATGAACGAGAACCACGAGATCGACCAATGTGAAATCCCTGAGAAACTGCCGCTGTTGCCGTTAGTCACTACGGCAGTCTTTCCTCACGCGGTGGTGTCGCTGCAGGTACGCCTGGCCAGTTCCCTGGCAATGCTGGAGGCGGAGGGGAGCGAAAACCAAATCATCGCGGCGGCAATCACCCAAAAGGGAGTTCAGGTCGCCAAGACGTTGAAAGATTTCCATGAAATCGGCGTTGCCTGCCGCATCATCTCACGAGTGAAAATCCCCAATAATACCATTCAACTGGTCATTCAGGGAATTACCCGTATCAAGCTGGAACGTCTGCTGCAGGCAAAACCATACCTGAAGGTGAAAATCCATTCTCTCCATCCGCAAACCTCAACGGACTCCGCGAGCACGCGGGAGAAGATCGACAAGGCGCTTAATCTCTTTGAGCAGCTCGCCATACTGGACAACCACTATCCGCCTGAGATGGTGCAGATTATGAAGGCCAATACCGAAGTTCCGGGTCGCTTTGCTGATCTGCTGGCCAGCTATCTCGGATTTCGGTTAGGCGAGAAGCAATACCTGGTTGCCGCGGTCGAACCTGAGGAGCGGTTGGAAAGACTGAGTCGGCTCCTTACCGCTGAAGTTCACAAACTGCGAGTGGCGCAGGAAGTTGAGTCCCAGGTACAAACCGATCTCTCTAAAAGCCAGCGCGATTACTACCTGCGCCAGCAAATGGCGGCGATCAGGAAGGCACTGGGCGAGGATGATTCGAGCTCCGAAATCGAAGAACTCCGCCAGAAGCTGGCCGACGCCGACCTGCCGGAAGCGGCCGCTGTCGCTGCCGATCGGGAGCTGGTCCGCCTCAGCAACATATCCACCGCGTCGCCGGAGTATCATATTATCCGCACTTACCTTGACTGGATCATTGAACTTCCCTGGAGCAACTCAACCGAGGATAATCTCGATATCATTACAGCGCACGACACGCTTGAGGCGGATCACTACGGTCTCACGCAGGTAAAAGAACGAATTCTGGAGTTTCTCGCTGTCCGTCACCGGCGCCAGAATCCGCGCGGCCCGATCCTGTGCCTGGCGGGACCACCCGGCGTCGGCAAAACCTCCCTGGGGCAATCGATCGCTCGTGCCCTGGGACGACGATTCGTGCGTATATCAGTAGGCGGTATGCGCGACGAGGCGGAAATCAGAGGCCATCGGCGTACTTATATCGGCGCCCTGCCCGGCAAAGTGATCCAGGAACTGCGAAACTGCGGTTGCAACAACCCCCTCTTCATGATTGACGAAATCGACAAGATGGGTGCTGATTTTCGCGGCGATCCCTCCTCGGCAATGCTTGAAGTGCTCGACCCGGAACAGAATTTCTCCTTCCGCGATCACTATCTTGACATCCCCTTCAATCTCTCCAAGGTTTTCTTTATCGCTACTGCCAACATGCTGGAGACTATCCCGCCGCCTCTCCGCGACCGGATGGAAGTGATCGAGATTTCCGGCTATACCATGCTGGAGAAGGTCAAGATCGCCCAGACCTACCTGATCAAACGGCAGCAAGAGGCCGCCGGGTTGAAACCGGAGGAAATCGAAATCACCGAGGCGGCCTTAAAGAAAATCATCAGCAGCTATACCTACGAAGCGGGCGTGCGTAACCTGGAGAGAAATATCGCCTCGATTTGTCGCAAGGGCGTCAGAAAGATATTGGAGGGCGTGACCGGCAAGATCGTCATTGATGAGGGTAACATCGAAGACTTCCTCGGCCCGGCGAAACGAATTCCTGACGTGGCTGGTCGCACACCACAGGTGGGACTGGTCACCGGTCTTGCCTGGACGCCAGCTGGCGGTGACCTCCTGATGATCGAAACCATCAAGATGAAGGGTCACGGCAAGGTCATGGTTACCGGCCGGCTTGGTGATGTGATGTCGGAATCGGTCGAGGCGGCCTATTCCTATGTCAGGTCAAAGGCAGGCGAACTTGGACTGGAACCGGAGGTCTTCGAAGAGTACGATATTCACATTCATTTTCCCGAGGGAGCCATACCGAAGGATGGCCCCTCAGCCGGTGTCGCTGTCACCATCGCGTTGATTTCTCTTCTGACCGAGCAACCGGTTTATCCCGACCTGGCGATCACCGGCGAGGTGTCGCTACGGGGAAAAGTGCTGCCGGTCGGTGGTGTCAAGGAGAAATGCCTGGCCGCCTACCGCGCGGGGATCAAGAGAGTGGCATTACCAGAGAGTAATGCCAAGGATTTGACGGAGGTACCGGAGGAGGTACACGATTCCCTTGATTTCATATTCTTGCAGACTGTGGACGATGTGCTAGAGCATGCGCTGGGTAAGATCATTGTGCCTTCCGGAGAAATCATCGAATCAATTGAGAGTATGGCCAGCGACGATCAGGAAAAAATAACCAAACCGCCCTTTGACCAGACCGGCAAGAGGCCAGGATGAAATCTGTAACAGAGTAGATCACATGAACACCAAAGAGAAAATCGAAGAGATTCTTGCTGGAATCGACGACCCGGAGCTGCACAAATCCCTAACCGAGTTAAACATGGTGGAAGACATCAAGGTGGAAGGTGGCAACGCTGCCATCACGATCAAGCTGATAATTCCCGCCCACCCCATGAAAGCCAGGATCAGGGACGAAATAACCGCTAAAGTATTGGAATTACCGAAAATCGACAGTGTGAAAGTCGAGTTCACGGCGATGAATGACCAGGAGCGCGCTGCTTTGAGAAAGAGGCTGCCCAATAAGGAGCAGGAGACGCCGACCTATGATCATTTCAAGAATGTTATCGCCGTCTGTTCCGGCAAGGGGGGTGTCGGTAAATCGACTATCACCACCAACCTGGCAGTTGCCCTCGCCCGAAAAGGTCACCGAGTGGGTTTGCTTGACGCCGATGTCTACGGTTTTTCCATTCCCCGCATGATGGGAATCAACGACCAGCAACCCACCATGATCGATGAGATGCTGGTGCCGATTGAAAAGGATGGCATCAGAATCATATCGATGGGTTTTTTTGTCCCTGGCGACAGCGCCGTGATCTGGCGCGGGCCTTTGCTGCATAAGGCAATCTCCCAGTTCATCGATGATGTCGCCTGGGGCGATCTTGATTACTTGCTGATCGATCTTCCCCCCGGCACCGGCGATGTTAGCATTAGCATTGCCCAAAAGCTGCCGCAGGCAAAGCTGTTGATTGTCACGACACCGCAAGTGGCAGCCTATAATGTCGCCGCCAGGGTGGGCGCGATGGCGGAGAAGACTAACCTTGAAGTGCTGGGTGTAATCGAGAATATGTCTTACTTCGAAACCGAATCGGGCACCAGAGAATACATTTTCGGCCAGGGCGGCGGCAAAGTCTTAGCTGACAGTCTCCATGTTGACCTCCTGGGAGAGGTCCCTTTAATTACGGCTATTCGCGAGGGCGCCGACATTGGCAACGTCTACGCAAAAAGCGATTCGGGAGCTCTGTTATTTGACCAGCTTGCCGCCAAGATATCATGAAGCTACCTGCCCAACCTTGTCCTGTAATCATTTTACAAGCATAGCTTTATCGAATCTGAATTGTGTCGTTTCCGACCCCAGGTTTCAGGGTGCTCTTTCATGGTTAGTCATAGTTCAAGTACAGCAACGCCTTTGCATCAGCAGTGAATTTAACCTTAATTATCTTGACTTCCCGATCACTATCAGTATATTGCCCTAGCTGGAAGTTGGTGGTAGATAACATGTTAGCAGCGCGTGGACAACTTGTTAATATGTGTGGCGCCGGGTTGCTTCTCCAATAAGTGTGGGGGCTAAGCCTGACTCACCAACAAACCTAATTAAGGTTTATTAACCTATTCTTGTAGTGACAGGTAGTGCATATTTTTTAGGTGGGGATAATATGCAGGAAGAGATAAATTCTCTGTGGAAAAGCTGTTTGTCGCAGCTCTCTAAGAAAGTTAAGAAACATTCATTCCATACCTGGCTGAAACCGACGCAAGCTGAGGTCGTTGATAATCATTCTTTTGCTATCCTCGTCCCAAACCAGTTCGCCGCCGATTGGATCGAGGAAAGATATCATCAGACAATCTCGGAGGCGTTAGCGGAGGTTTCAGCTAAGGAATGGCAATTTGGATTGAAGATCAGAAAACCATCCTTTCAGACCGAGATGTTTTCGCCAGTAATCGAAGAGCCTAAGGGACCTTCCCGACACCAGCTTCAGCGGGCTACCAAACTTAATCCCCGCTATCTCTTTGAGAATTTCGTCGTAGGCGATTCCAATGAGTTTGCTTACGCCGCCTGTCAGGGTGTTTCCCACAAACCCGGGGAAAACCGCTACAATCCGCTGTTTATCTACGGTCGTTCCGGATTAGGCAAGACTCACCTGGCACAGGCAGTCGGCAACGAAATTGTCGGCAACCAGAACAATCGCAGGGTGCTCTATGCCAGCAGTGAGGAATTCACCAATGATTTCATCCGCTCACTCGGCAACAGATCAACTCAGGAGTTCACCCAGTTCTACCGCTCCGTTGATGTTCTGCTGCTTGATGATATTCAATTCTTCACCGGCAAAGAATCGACCCAAGAGCAGTTCTTTCACACTTTCAATGCCTTGCACCAAGCCGGTAAGCAGATTGTGCTAACAGCGGACCGTCCCCCACGTGATATCCTTGGCCTGGAGGAGCGTCTTCTCTCACGCTTTAGCTGGGGTCTGGTAGCTGATATTCAGCCGCCGTCGCTTGAGACCAGAATCGCAATCCTGCAACGGAAAGCCAATAATGATGACATCGTGGTTCCACTCGAAGTATTAACCTACATCGCCGATTCAATTACTTCTAATGTCCGGGAGCTAGAAGGTGCACTGGTACGGCTGCTGGCATATTCTTCCCTACGTAACAAGGAGATTACAG
>JAGLUH010000177.1 GCA_023134875.1 Candidatus Zixiibacteriota bacterium | reverse complement strand
TGCGACAGATAATCGATCTGCGTGCAGCGTGCGGGCTTTGACCATCTCATTGCAGGTGCGCCGGAGAACCGTCTCCCGTGCGTCTCCCTGCTCGTCGGAGCGAATTATCCGACGCGTCCAATAGCGGTTGAGCAGCTCTATCTGTGTTCCGATCGGTGTGAGATCCTCAAAATCAACTCCCTCCCCAAGCAGTTCGGCTATGAGCCTCAAGTTGAAAGGCACTCGTAGAAGCTCGCTAAGCTCCGGCGGCGCACCTGAAATAATCCCCTGGATGGCGGGCGATTGAGCTCCTATATGGGCGAGTTCCTCGTCCGTAAATTGGGGGATATTTACATGCCGTATGTTCGCGAACTCCTTATCGTGGAATTCTGCTGAAGGATTTCCCAGGAAAAATTGCTGCAATTCCACGCTGTAGCGCAGGTCGAACTTCCGGACCGAGGCCACCACCCGCCAACGGCTATGTTGCTCGACAACTATCCTAATCATGTCACGGATCGCCTTAGCCGCTGGATCCGCACGCGCTGCATCGAGGGCATCGATGACAAGAAAGGCGGGCTGGGTACCTGGCCAGTTATCCAAGACTTCGATCAGATTGTGCTCCAGCCCGAGTTCTTCGCGAACCTCTCCGAGACTTCTTGCCGCAAGGCGATCAACCGCGAGGCAGACGACGTCCCGCCCATCATCTGCCAGCATTTGAGCAAGATCATGCAAGGCACCGGACTTACCGGCACCTGGTTCCCCAATGACGAGGACCGACCTCTCCTCGGCAACGCGTCGAAGCTCCTCTGTGGAGCGGCGTCGGATTTTGACATCGGTTGTGCCAATCCGGATGCGAGCGAGGTCGGCAAGGAGCGTAGTTATCGTTTGGGAGTAGCACGTTAGACGTTCTATGTCGACGCGGTAGCTGCGGACAGCCCGAAGCGCAATGCCGCCATCAAAAAGGGCCTGTTGAAGCCCAATTCGATCAGCACCTGATCTTTCTTGAGCAAACTGCGCGCACAAATTGATAAGTAATTGCCATGCTGCATCAGCATTTTCATGCTCTTGCAAAATCGCGCTGCGAAGTCGATCTTTTGCCTCCCGCTCAGCAGCGCCGCCATCATCCACGTCCAACACTTGAATGCGCATCAGAGACAGAACTTGCCGGATATCTTCGTCCGAAGGATCCACCCCGAGTATCGCTTTCCAGAATCTTCCGATATGTCCAGTAACGACCGAGAGTACTCTTTGTTCTTTGTCGTTTACTGCGGCATCCTCTAAACGTTGGCCCTGGACCAGTCCATGGAGTCTGTTGAGCACGACGGGAAGATGCTCCTTGATAGGTTTCGAACTCCTGGGACCAGTAATAATCACGAAGCGGTCTCGATCTGGATCAAGATGACGCTCCCATGGCCGTGTTCCGGCGGAAATTGTCCGATGGGTGATGAATTGGCGGACAAACTGGTCAAGAGCAGAAGCTAAATCCGAATCAGAGGACCGCGTTAGATTAAGCGTATGCTTTATTTGACCAAATACGACTCCCTCCGTTGAGGTGCTCACCATCAGGTCATCAACCGGTTGCTCTGTCTCACACCGGAGCCAATCCAGCGTGGTATCCACGGGAAGGTTCCAGGGGGGAGAGGCGTCCTTCTCGGCCAGAATCTGAACGGCAACCCACGCGGTGGCACGGTATTGAAAGTTCATACCGCCTGCGGCAGCAGCTCCCCCTGCTGAACTATTGCTCATGATCCGCCTCCTTTTCTCGGAGCCTACCCCTGCTTCCGTAATATGACCAAGTCATTATTTGGTTGAAACCACCACCTCTGGTGGTGATACCATAAATGGTTCTACCGTTGTATTAAAATATAATTGATCTTTTCCTTTTAGTAGGATTGCGTACGTCCCCTTCCAGGGGACAGCAATCCTACAAGCCACCGCCTCTGGCGGTGGTAGTTGACTCGCCCGCTCGGCATCCGCCGAGAAGTATTCCTGAATGATTGTTTTCAGCCGGTCTTCGGATTCAACATCACGCCCCCATGCGCCGGGCTTGATCTCTTCGCCTTCCCATTCAGCGCCTTCGTAGGTGAGGACGCTCTCGGCATGATAGATACGATAGTTGCTCAAATAACCATCATTGATCGCCCGTTGAATGCCGTATTCAAAGGTGGGGCCGCCTTCCTTTTTCGCTGCGTCCCAGCAGTCGAAGAAGATGTATGTGTTGCGTACTAGACGGCGCTCATGTTCGCTGATCCAGT
>JAGLUH010000176.1 GCA_023134875.1 Candidatus Zixiibacteriota bacterium | reverse complement strand
CGACGTTATCCTCATGGTCATAGATATCAATCAGGTATGATTGCAGACGAGCATTAAAAGGGTAAATGTCGATTCCTTTTCTCAGGGTCTGCTTTGCTTTTTCTATCTCGTCGGCGATACTGTAGTAATAGGCCAGACTGCTGTAAAGCGCGGGATTGCTGCCGCCGGCCTTGAGCGCCATTTCAAAACAGGCAATCGTGGAATCGGATATGCCGAGACGGGCGTATATCTTCGCAGCCTGTTCGTAGAGATCAGGATTACGGGAATGGAACGCCGCCGCCTTATAGTAGCCCGCCGCTTCCTCCAGGTTCTCCTGCTGGAGCGCCAGTCTTCCCAATTGGTAGCTGGCCGCCACATTGTCCGGCTCCGCCGCCAGGGCCTGCTCATAGGCGCCTTGCGCCTGCCGATATCTGCCAAGCTGCTGATAGCAATCGCCGATCAGCAGGTAGGTATCGGTATTCTTGTCGGGAATGGGCAGGATCATATTGATAGCATCCTGCGGTCGCTTTAGCCTGAAACAAAGCTGCCCCAATGCCATGCGAACATCGTAGGAGAGAGGCTCGTACGAGAGCGCTTTCTCGTATTCGCGGATCGCCTCGGCCGCCAGTCCCTCCTGTTCCATGATGACGGCGTTGGTATAGTGATGGTAGGCTTCAGAACCGAGTTCCGCCGGTTTTGCTTCCTTTTCCTGAGGTACGGAAACCTGGCGCTTTGAAGCACAGCCTGCCACGAGAAGCAGAAAAGATAAAAGAAAAACGCCGGGGAATGATCGACAGCTTAGCTTCATTGTTTCAACATACCTTTGAGACGGTAAAAACCGCGCTTGCCGACACGCAGTAGCCACTCTTTCTCAACTTCGATTTCAAAATTCTGATCGGCAACCCGCTCGCCATCGAGGTAAACCCCACCCTGTTTTATCATGCGAACGGCAGCGCCCGTTCCCGACATTATCTTCAAGTCAGCCAGCAGTCGCGGCAGCCAGATTTTCGGCTCATGCCAGTTGAATTCATATCCCGGTATATCATCCGGCAGCCCCTTGTCGGTGAAAACCCGCTCAAATTCTTCCTGCGCCTGTAGCGCCGCCGCCTCGTCATAGTACATACTGACAATAACCCGCCCCAGTTCCTTCTTGTACTGAATCGGGTTCTCACCCGCCGCCATCGCTTTTTTGATAGCGGCGATTCTGGCAGCGTCATAAGTTGTTACCAACTCGAAGTAGCTGACGATCAACCGGTCGGGGATCGACATGATCTTGCCGAAAATCTCGCGGGGTGGCTCGGCGACACCGATATAGTTGCCGATTGATTTGCTCATTCGCTGCACGCCATCGACACCCTCTAAAACCGGCAGTGTCATCGCCACCTGCGGCTCGACGCCGTAAAGCTCCTGAATCTGGCGACCGGTCAGCAGGTTGAACTTCTGCTCGGTGGCGCCGATTTCGACATCAGCTTTTATCGCCACCGAATCGTAGGCCTGCATCAACGGGTAGAGCAATTCGTGAATCGAGATCGGCTGTTCCGCCTGCCAGCGTTTGGCGAAATCATCGCGCTCCAGCATCCGTGCCAGCGTCATCTTGCCGGCCAGCCCCAGGATTGCCGCGAACGACATGTCAGCGAACCATTCGCCATTGCGGCGCACTTCGACCTTATCTTTTTCCAAGACCTTAAAGAATTGCTTCAAGTAAGTGGCCGCATTTGCTTCCACCTCTTCCCGGCTGAGCTGCGGCCTGGTGACCGATCGTCCCGAGGGATCGCCAACCTGGGCGGTGTAATCGCCGATAATCACCACTACCCGGTGTCCCAGGTCGGAGAATCCCCGTAATTTACGCAAACCGACTGTATGGCCGAGATGAATATCGGGCGCGGTAGGGTCAAAACCCTGTTTGACAATCAAGGGTTTGCCTGTCTCCACTGAACGTTTCAGTTTCATCTCCAGTTCGCCTTCGGGAAGAATCTCCACCGTGTTCCGGCGCAGTATCTCCATCTGTTCAGCAACATTCAGCATCAGGCCTCCAGGGCGGTCAGTAGTATAACTATCGTCTGCGTCTCACTTCCCATTCAATACGGGTGCAATAATAAGTGTAAAAGCCGATCAGGCAAGTTTAATCAGGTTTAGTCGCCGTCAACCGGTGGTTGGTTGGTCGTAAGTCGACGGTCGATGACGGCGCAACCGATCGTATCCCCCCAGACATTGACGGTGGTGCGGCAGCGATCGAGAAACCAATCGACCGCCAGAATCGCGCCAATACCTTCAATCGGCAGGTTGACGGCATGTAGTACCATTACCATCGTTACCAACCCCGCCTCAGGAATGCCGGCGGCGCCGATTGAGGCAAGAGTGGCGGTCAGGAATATCGTCACCTGGGCGCCGAAGGAGAGATCGATCCCGTAGAGTTGGGCGATGAAGATTGCGGCGACAGCTTCATAAAGGGCAGTACCGTCCATGTTGATGGTTGCCCCCAGCGGCAGGACAAAGCTTGAGGTCTTGTTTGACACACCCGCCTTGACCTGCACCGATTCCAGGGTTACCGGCAGCGTGGCCGACGAAGATGCAGTCGAGAAAGCGGTCATCAATGCTTTGCTCACGTGGCGGAAATAGGAAAGCGGCGAGCGGCCGGAGAGAAAATAGAGAATCGAAGGGAGGACTATGACACCGTGCACGGCAAGCCCGATAATCACTGCCAGCATATACTTGGAGAGTTTCGCCAGTTCGTGCCAGGCGGCTTCACCGCCGCCCTCGGCACCCAGTTTGCCGGCGACCAGGCCGAATACGCCGATCGGGGCGAAAAGCATGATAAGATGCACGATCTTCAGAATGGTATCATTGAGCACGCCGATGATTTCGATTATCGGTTTCGACCGGTCGCCCAGCGTGGTGAGCACCGAACCCAGAACCAACGAGAACACGATCAACGGCATGACGTTGGTCTTGGCCGCCGCCTCGACAATGTTGGGCGGAAACATATTCAGAATAACATCGAGAAAAGAGAACTCCCCAGCCGGCAGCCTGCCTTCCCCTGCCGGCAGCGTTTCCGGTGTGAACCCGATTCCCGGCTGGATGATATTCACCATGATAA
>JAGLUH010000175.1 GCA_023134875.1 Candidatus Zixiibacteriota bacterium | reverse complement strand
CTTGACGGAGACTTTTTCATAGGTGGTTTGCGACACATCTATGAAAAAGAATCAAACCTGACAAAACAAATGGCGTATGTAAATCCGTTAGCCTATATTGTGACCGGTAACACATTGTAGGTCAACGAGAGCTAACCGGAGTGGCAGGAGAATATGACTGATACCAATAGTGAGAGTGTCGATCTTTCAACCCTGAAGATCGATCGAGAAAAGCGAACCGGTCCGCCCGGAAGGTGGAAACGGTGGCTGCACCTGCTCTGGATTCTGGTGCCAGTGGTGATCTATTTCGCCTACCAGTTGACCCTGACAGAGATTACACCTTCCACTAAAATCAATACCACTCGGGTAGAGCTGCTCACGGGAACCGAGGCCGCGGCGGAACTGGTAGCAACCGGTTATGTGGTGGCGCAAATCAAGGCGGCCGTAGCCTCCAAAGCTACCGGCCGGCTGGAGGTCCTCAATGTTGAAGAGGGCGACCAGGTCTTACAGGGTGATGTGGTCGGCATACTGGAGAATGAGGATATCAAAGCCAACTTGAGACTGGCGCGCGCTAACTTAAAGGCGGCACGAGCCGAATCAACTATGGCGGCACAGAACTACTTTCGCCAGCGGGAGCTTCTCAAAAGCGGTTCCTCTACCGAGGATGTGCTGGAAGCGGCCACGGCAGCCTATTACGGCGCTGCTGCCGGTGTCGAGGCGAGAATCGCCCTAGTGCGGGTGGCGGAGGTTGGATATGAAAACACCTTCATCCGTGCTCCCTTTGACGGGACGGTATTGCGCAAGCATGCTGATGTCGGCGAGATGGTGGCGCCGTTTGCCTCCGCCTCAAGTGCCCGTGGTGCGGTGGTGACCCTGGCGGACATGAGTTCGCTCGAAGTCGAGGCGGATGTATCGGAATCGAATATCCAGAAGGTCAAGCCTGGCGCCCCCTGCGAGATTATCCTCGATGCTTATCCTACCTCTAAATATGCTGGCTATGTCAAGAAGATCGTCCCCACCGCCGACCGTTCACGTGCCACCGTTCTTACCAAGATTGCCTTCAGACAGATTGATGAACGGGTGCTGCCGGAGATGTCAGCACGGGTCAATTTCCTGCCGGTGCGGCCGGATTCTCTGCCACAAGAGGGGAAACCGGTTCTGGTGGTACGCAAGAACGCACTCACTATGCGGGAAGGGAAGCAGGTGGTTTTTCGCGTGGTCGACGGTCGCGCCCTGCTCACCGAAGTCGAAGTCGGTCGCCAACTGGGTGATGTTACTGAGATCATCAGCGGTCTCAGGGAGGGCGAGGAAGTTATTCTCTCGCCGGCCGGTGGTCTTGAATCGGGAGATAAGGTTGAATTGTCATATTAAATTGATAGAGAGGAGCAGATGCCTGAACCGATAGTCCAAGTCGAAAATGTCTCGAAATCATATTACCGCGATTCGCTGGAAATACCGGTGTTGCACGATATCAGCCTGGAAATTCCCCGGGCCGAGTTCCTGGCACTGATGGGGCCGTCCGGCTCCGGCAAAACTACGCTCCTTAATCTGCTGGCGGGTATCGATCAACCCACCTCGGGACACTTACTGGTCGCCGGCAAGGATATCGCCAGCTTGAGTGATGGTGATCTGGCTAAGTGGCGGTCGGAGAACATCGGCATGGTGTTTCAGTTCTACAACCTGATGCCGGTACTGACAGCGTATGAAAATGTTGAACTACCGCTGCTGCTGACTAAGCTCTCCCGCAAGGAACGTCGCAAACATGTCGAGACCGCGCTCTCGATTGTGGGACTGGCTGATCGGATGAAGCATTACCCGCGCCAGTTGTCGGGCGGCCAGGAGCAGCGAGTAGCTATCGCCAGGGCGGTTGTTTCCGATCCGACCCTAGTATTGGCGGATGAACCTACCGGCGACCTTGACCGGAAATCGACCGATGAAATCATGAGTATGCTGTCGCGGCTCAACTCCGAGTTCGGCAAGACAATCATCATGGTCACCCACGATCCTCGGGCTGCTAAAGCAGCGCATATTGTTCGCCATCTCGACAAGGGAGAGCTTTCCTGATGAAGCTTCTCAAGCTGGTGCTGCGGAACTCATTTCGCCACCGGTTGCGCACCTCTCTGACCATTCTGGGGTTGGCGCTGGCGGTGGTGGCTTTCGGTCTGATCCAGACGTTCATCGCCGCCTGGTATTCGCAGGCGGCGGCGGCGGCGCCCGACCGCCTGGTCACCCGTCACGCCGCATCGATAGTATTCACGCTTCCCCTTTCCTACAAGGAGCAGCTACTCAAGATCGATGGTGTTGAGCAGGTCACTTACGGCAACTGGTTTGGCGGTGTCTACGTCGACCCGCAGAACTTCTTCCCACAATTCGCGATTGACGCCACGACATACTTTGAGATATATCCGGAATTCATTGTTGAACCGGATCAGTATGAAGCTTTCCTGGGTGAGCGTCGGGCGGCGCTGGTCGGTCGCGCCCTGGCCGATCGCTTCGGCTGGAAAGTTGGCGATATGATTACTCTGATTGGAACGATCTATCCGGGCGACTGGGATTTTGTTATTCGGGGAATTTATACCGGCAAGGAAGAAATAACCGATGAGGGAACCTTCTACTTTCATTGGGAGTATGTCGACGAAGCGATGAAACAGCAGATGCCCGGTCGGGCGGGACAGATTGGCTGGTTCGTCCTCCAGATCGATAATCCTGATCGTGCCGCGGCGATCTCGACGGCGGTCGATGAACGCTTCTCCAACTCCTGGGCGGAGACTCTTACCGAGACCGAGGAAGCGTTCACCCTCTCCTTTATTCAGTTTGCCGCGGCGATCATTGCCGGCCTGAGAGTTGTTTCCGTCCTGATCGTCGGTGTGATTCTACTGGTACTGGCCAATACTATGGTAATGACCGCCCGCGAACGGATCAGCGAGTATGCCTTTATGAAAACACTTGGCTTCCGCTCCTACCACCTGATCGGTTTGATACTGGGTGAGTCTTTTTTCATTTCCTTTGTCGGCGGCATAGTCGGAATCGGGCTGCTGGCGCTGGTTGCCAGGTTGGTGGCGGCGGCGCTGAGCAACTATCTCTACGGTTTCGCCGTGCCGCAAAGCACTTATTTCCATGCTCTGGCGGTAGCTTTTGTCGTTGGCCTGGCGGCGGCGATCTTTCCCATCCAGCGCGCCATCAGGATTCGGATAGTCGAAGGCTTGCGGGTAGTCGACTAAAGCCGGCAAGAAAGAGAGAATAATGATACCGGTTAGTTACACTGTCAGAAACATCATCAACCATAAGATAACCTCCGCCCTGACCATTCTTGGCGTCAGCCTGGTGGTGTTCGTGTTCGCGGCGGTGCTGATGATGAGCACCGGCCTGCGGGAAACCCTGGTGGCTACCGGTTCCGACGACAATGCCATCGTGATCCGCCAGGCATCGCTCACCGAGGTGCAGTCGATCATTCCTCGTGACCAGGCCGATATCGTGAAAACCTCGCCTGAAATCGCCGTTGCTACTGACGGTCTGCCTTTGTTTACCAAAGAAATCTATGTCTTGATTACTCTTCTCAATCGGCATGACGGTGATAAAGCCAATGTTGTTGTACGCGGTGTCTCCGATAAGTCACTGGAACTGCGACCTAATGCCACGCTGGTAGAGGGCCGGATGTGGCGCGAGGGAACTTCCGAGATCATCGCCGGCAAATCAATTGCCGAGCGTTTCGCGGGTTGCGGCCTGGGCGAGACCGTACGCTTTGGCGCCCGTGACTGGACGGTGGTTGGTATTCTTGACGCCGGAGGTTCCGGTTTTGACTCGGAACTGTGGGGGGATATCGACCAGATGATGGATGCTTTTCGGAGGCCGGTCTATTCATCGTTGACCTTCCGGCTGGCTGATCCTTCCTCTTTCGTTGCTCTGCGGGATCGGATCGAAGACGATCCGCGACTGCCGTTGGAGGTGAAACGCGAGAAGGAATACTATGCCGACCAGTCCCGCTCCACTGCCGGATTTGTCAGTATCCTCGGTACGGTCGTCAGCATAGTGTTTGCTTGTGCCGCCATTGTCGGCGCCATGATAACAATGTTCGCTGCGGTGGCTAATCGCACTCGGGAGATCGGTACCCTGCGCGCCCTCGGCTTCTCGCGCCTTAGCATCCTCAACGCCTTCCTGCTCGAGGCGATGTTGATCGCGCTGGCGGGTGGGATTCTCGGCATTGCTGCAGCCGCGACCTTGAGCTTCGTTCGTATTTCAATGACCAACTGGGATACTTTCTCCGAACTGGCCTTCAACTTCCAGCTCACGCCAGGAATCGTCTTGCGGGCAATCCTGTTTGCCGTAGTGATGGGCTTTATCGGTGGTGTCCTGCCGGCAGTGCGGGCATCGATGAAGAGAATCGTCGATTCGCTGCGCGCTGTGTGACCGAAGTATCTGGCGACGCCTGTGCTTGATCAGGTGAACATGGTACAAAGACGGTGACAGCGCCCAGGCAACGCATTTCGTCTCCCAAAACAGTTGACAGCATCATCGATCAAGAATATATTGAAATCCCAACACTGGGGGATGGTGAAATGGCATCACAACTGGCTCTGGACCAGTCATTCGGGGTTCGAATCCCTGTCCCCCAGCTTGCAATCACTTATATAGCAACAAGTTATGTAACATTAAATGAAGTGGTGCGGCTGCCAAAGAAGGCACTTGCAGGGGGAATGAGTCTTTCAACCAGATTCTCTTGTTATTTATCTCCCAATGTTTTGGATTATGACTCCTGAACAACCTAATAACACTTTTTTTATTTTACGTCATGATTTTCAAAAACACACTAATTTGCAGAAATATGTAAACTATACTTGACTAAATATTTAATATTAGGCTAATTTGTCTCATGATCGCATCGCAACAAGAAATCCTCTCGGTTCTGCGGCAGTATAATCCCTGGTGGGATGGGCGTGGGGTTCCTGACCTTCCGTCCTGGAAACGAGCTGTATTCTCAGAACTACGACTTTGGCTAACCAACCCACCTGCTAACCGAGCAGTAATGCTCAGCGGGGCCAGACAAGTTGGCAAAACCACTTTGTTTTTGCAGGTGATACAGTCGCTATTGAATGAAGGTGTTCGTCCGGAGCAAATCCTGTATGTCACTTTCGACCATCCACTATTTAAGCTGGTCGGTCTGGATGAGATACTGAAAATCTCGCATGAGTTACAGCCCAGAACAGAGGGAAGGGAGTACCTTCTGCTGGATGAAATCCAATACATTCAAGACTGGCAGTCATGGCTCAAACACCAGGTTGATTTCGACAAGAAGCGACGAATCGCGGTAACTGGATCGGCCATCCCGTTGGCTAACGAAGGCGTTGAATCAGGCGTGGGGCGCTGGCACACTATCAAGCTTGCCACTCTTTCGTTTTTTGAATACCTGCAAATCAAGAAAATAAGTCAGCCCAATCTCCCGCAAGTATCGTCGTTGACTGATATCTTTGCGTGGGACAGTAATACCTTTATCCGGGTTGGAGAAATGGCGAGACCACTGGTGGCTCATTTTCATCAATACCTTCTGCGCGGCGGTTTCCCACAGACAGCGCTTGTTGAGAGTATTTCAGTCGCCCAGAGATTGATACGAGAAGACATTATTGACAAAGTATTGAAGCGTGATATGACGGCAACATTTGGTGTGCGCCGGATTCTTCAGCTGGAAAAAACCTTCCTGTATCTGTGTTTGCATGACGGTGGGATTCTGGATGTGCCCGGTCTCTGTAAGAACCTGGGGATGACAAGGCCGACTGTCAACAGGTTCATCGATCTACTTGAAGCTGCCCACCTGATCTACAAACTGGTCCCGCACGGCTATGGCAAGGAAATACTGCGAGCCAGGCACAAGGTCTATTTGGCAGATGCCGCGATCGCTGGAAGCGTTTTACTTAAGGGTAAGGCCCTGATCGAGGATAGCACAAGATTGGGGGCAGCAGTGGAAACAGCATTTTTCAAACATGTCTTCACTCGCTATTACCAAGATATCAGTGTGGGTTTTTCTTACTGGCGGGGAAAACGTGATATCGAGGTAGACATTGTGGCTGAAGTTGCAGGCGAGATCATTCCGTTTGAGGTTAAGTACCAGCAGAGCCGCGTGACTGAACGTGACCTCAAGGGAATACGGGAATTTTCGGAGCTAAGAGAGATAAGTCGAGCCTATGTTGTTACTCGGGACCTGTCAGACTTCGGGACCCTCCCGATTGGAAAGAAACATAGCCGTAAAGAGATAGTTGGCGACGTCCCGTTGGTCTTAAAGATACCCGCTCCTCTTGCGTGCTATTGGCTGTCCCAGTCTGAGGTTCAGTAAATCTCTTCAGAGTGCCGTGCCTCGGCTTGTTTGATTACAGAGCATCTAACTGAGGAAACAATATGGCTGGCAAGACTTGTTGGTGGGTTGATTATATAATATACAAACTTTTCCGGCGTTTCTTTCAGCATCCCCGCAGGATTCTGCGGGATCACGTGAAGCGGGGGATGACGGTGCTTGATGTCGGCTGCGGGAGCGGTTTTTTCAGCCTGGGGATGGCTAAGATGGTAGGGGTAAAGGGGCGAGTTATCTCCGTTGATCTTCAGACAGAAACGATTGAATCTCTAAAGAAACGGGCAGCCAGGGCGGGGCTGCGGGAACGTATCGAGCCGCGGGTTTGCAGTGACCGCACGCTGGAGATCGATGACCTGGCCGGACAGGTTGACTTCGCGCTTGCTTTCTATGTGGTGCATCATGCGGCGGACGCTCCCGGACTCATGATGGAAGTACATAGAGCACTGAAACCGGAAGGAAAGTTCCTGATTGTTGAACCCGGACATCATGCCTCAGCCGCTGAATGTGAAGCCACCGAAACTGCGGCGCAACAAGCCGGATTCACGGTTGCTGACCATCCGAAGCTGACCCGTGACTGGGCGGTCATGCTGGTGAAGAGCTGATTTGTGAAAATCTTGATCTGGCAGCAATTGAAAACCATAACATGGATGCTGCTATTGCTCCTCTCTGACACTGTTCATATTTGTAGCATGACAACTAAAAATCGGTATGAGTTATAAGAGAGAAGCACTTGAACAGGATTCTTTTTGAGATTTTTTTGGTTTCGTGGAACAGAAATACTTGATAGACGTAATAGTAATAGTTACTTTTAGTAGCAACAAAGAATGGCAGAAGAGAAGCTTCAGAGAAACACCAGGCAGCGGCAGGTCATCCTGGAGGAGTTGTGCAAGGTCACCTCGCACCCGACGGCGGCGGAGTTGTTTGCGTTGGTGCAAATGCGCCTACCCCGAATCAGCCTCGGTACGGTGTACCGCAACCTGGAACTGCTCGTGCAGAATGACATCATCCGGAAACTGGAACTGGGCGGTAGGGAGGCTCGCTATGACGGCAATCTTAACCGACACTATCATATCCGTTGTATGGAGTGCGGTCGTGTGGCTGATCTGCATGATATCTCCGATGATCCTGTGGCCGCCAAGTTGGAGAATGTTGAAGGCTGGGAGATCATGGGGCATCGTTTGGAATTTATTGGCATTTGTCCCCAGTGCCGGGGAGAAAAAGCGGAAAAAGAGATAAAATGATGTCAATTGGAATAAACTGAGGTTGTACTAGAAATCAGGAAGTTAGCAAAATGTCAACCAAAGAAATCCAGGAACAGATAATCGACAACATGAGGCGCCGGCAGCGGTGAAAGGCAAGAAGATGGTTGTGCAGGAATACTTACTTGACTACTTACTGATAGATGAGGAAAAGCACAACAAGGTTCTCGAAACTCAGGGGATCATTAAGAAGGGGATATACCCCTATGGATAAGTCTGCATCGCCAGGAGGGACTCAGATGTCTGAACGAACTGGTCTAATAAGGATGAAGGGCAACCCGTTGACACTGGTTGGCAATGAAGTGAGGCGTGGGGAAAGGGCGCCTGACTTTGAAGTAATGAACGAGAAACTTGAGCCGGTCAGGTTTTCTTCGTTTCAGGGCAAGAGCGTTGTCATTCTCTCTGTGCCTTCGGTGGACACACCTGTTTGCGATATGGAAACAAGAAGGTTCAACCAGGAGGCTGCGAAACTTGGCGATGACGTGGTCATCCTCGTGATCAGCATGGATTTGCCCTTCGCTCAGAAGCGTTGGTGCGCAGCCGCGGACGTGGCAAACGTTCAACTTCTCTCAGATCACCGCGACGCTTCGTTTGGTAATTCATTTGGCGTTCTAATCAAGGAACTGAGACTCCTGGCCCGGACGGTATTCATTGTCGACCGTGCGGGTACGGTTCAGTACGTCCAGTATGTCCAGGAGACAACCGAGGAGCCTGATTACAACGATGTTCTGAAGGCCATTGACAGTATTGCGAAAGAGCAACCCTGAATGGCCATGGAGGTATTGTTTGTTACTCAAGAAAAGCAGGAGAGGATGGTGAGAAGAGAATCCCCGGACAGACGACTAACCAGAGGGGACGATGTTGGGTACTGGACGGAAGATGGTAAAACTGGAGGATTAGATGACTCTTGAAGAAGCAATCAAGATGGCGATCGAGTACGAAATCCGAGTACGCGACGCCTACCTGAACTCTATCGACGAAATCGCTGATCAGACCGGACGGCGGGTTTTCCAGGTACTCGGTCAGGATGAACAGGATCACATTGACTACTTGGAGAACAGACTGGAAGAATGGAAAAAAACCGGTCGAGTCGTTTCAAAGAAGCTGAGTTCGGCCATCCCTTCCAGACAGACCATTGAAGAAGGCGTCAAACGGTTGGATGCCCACCTTTCTGAGCGTGATTCCGGGACAGAGAAGGAAATGCTTAGAAAGGCTTTGGCTCTGGAGCAGGAGACCTTGAACTTTTATCGCCGGATGGTAGACGAACTCGGTGTTCAGGGTAAGCTGTTTTGCAGTTTCGTGGAAATCGAAGAAGGGCACGAGGCGTTTGTTCAGGCACAACTTGACTATCTCAGCCGCACCGGTTACTTCTTTGATATGCGGGAGTTCACCATGGAGGGATGAGGTGACTACCGGTTTGTTACTAAACAGGAAAGAACCTGAATAAGGCGAAAGGAGACAGTGAATATGGCTACGGAAAGATTGCAGGTTTATAAGTGCGAGATCTGCGGTAACATCGTTGAGGTGGTACATACCGGCGGCGGAACGCTGGTCTGTTGCGGCCAGGATATGACACTTCTGAAAGAGGGAGCAGTCGACGCCGCCACCGAGAAGCACGTTCCCGTTATCGAGAAAGTCGACGGCGGCATCAAAGTAACGATCGGCAGTGTGCCTCATCCAATGGAAGAGAAGCACTATA